>CAZHAI010000050.1:0-10470 GCA_964530645.1 uncultured Rikenella sp.
GTCTCATGAAGATTTTGATGTTGAGGAACTGGCACGGAAGGCGAATATTAGCCGGTCTTCAATACACCGGAGACTTAGGGATCTGGGAAAGTTGAATGCAAGCCACTTTATCAGGGAGATCCGTCTTCAGAAAGCCCGGGAGTTGCTGCATGCCGGATTTGCAACTGCTTCTGAGGTGTCATACAGGGTGGGTTTTGGCAGTCCGACTTATTTCTCAAAGTGTTTTCATGAGTACTATGGCTTTCCTCCGGGAGAAGAGAGAAAACGACCTGTCACTGATGAGAATGATAAACAAAATGTTGTGCAGGACAGGCCGGTTAGCCAGATTACGTCTGTTGAACCGGTGCATCCAAACATTAAAATTATGATTGTTCTGTCAGCATTGGCAATTTTTATGGCTTTCATCCTCCTTGTGGCTACGCTCATCCCTTTTCGAAAGTCGAAGGAGATGTCTATTGTGGTGCTGCCCTTCAAGAATTTCAGCGCGAATCCTGCCAATCAGTATTTCGCTGACGGAATCATGGAAGAGATCCTGAACAGCCTTTATCAGGTCAGCGACCTGAGGGTCATCTCCAGAACCACTTCTGAACATTTCAGGAATTCAGGCCTGACGGCAGGCGAGATATCACGAAAGGTAAATGCAAAACATGTTCTTGAGGGAAGCGTAAGAAGGGAAGGAGATAAGGTCAGAGTTACAGTTCAGCTGATTGACGGGGAGAGGGAGCAGCATATCTGGTCTGGAAGTTATGACAGAGAATTAACTGACATGCTCGGACTGCAGAACGAAATTGCCAGGCAGGTTGCGGCAAAGCTCAATGCTGTAATAACCAGGAAGGAGGATAGCCAGATATTAAATCAACCGACATCCGATCCTGAAGCGTGGGATTACTACCTCAGGGCCCGTTTCATGCATCACAGGGCTGACGATATCCAGCGTCTGGATATGAGCAGGGAGGGTCTGATGTCAAGCCTTAAATACTATGAGATGGCGATAACGGAAGATTCCAGCTTTGCGGAGGCCTACGCCGGACTTGCCAATGCATGGTACACTCTTTCAGCGTGGGGATTTTACAAACCCTACTATGATGGCATTGCTAAGGCAGTGGAGAATTTCACGAAGGCGCTGGACCTTGATCCTGATAACAGTGAGGCTCGCACATTGAAAGGCCTTTGGCTGGCATACCCAGAAAGGAGGTTTGATGAATCAAAATCAGAGTTGCGGTCAGCCCTCAGCCTGAACCCTGACTTTGCCACTGCACACCAGGGTTATGCGCAGATTCTTATGATTACAGGACCCATTGTTGAGGCCCGTAAACATATTGACCGTGCAATTGAACTCGAACCCTATTTCTGGGTGGGGCACAACCTGAGTGCCTGGATCTATTACTTTGAGGAAGAATATGAAAAGGGTTTGGATGCCTGCATAACAGCCCGGGACCTTAACCCTGATTTCGTTGACAACGACTGGTTGTTTGTTCTTCATTATACAAAGCTTGGAGAGGGAGAGAAAGCCGCACTTGCACTTCGTGAGATGTTCAGGCGGTTTCCTTCTGTCAGCCACATGGGAGATGAGGTGATGGATGCCTGGCACAAAGGAGGAACAAATGGAATTTTCCTTTGGCTTATTGAGGTCAATATGAACAGACCTGTCGGAATTGACGGAATTAACGGAAATCCGTTCTTTAATGCATGGTGGTATGCTATCCTGGGGGAAAATGAACAGTCAGTGGTGTGGCTTGAAAGAACCCTTGAATCAAAGCGAATACCATGGCATTACTGTAACCTGATTGCCACAAACCCCGATTTTGATATACTGCGAAGTGACCCCCGGTTCATTACAGTCCTCCAAAAAGCAGGGCTTGCTGCCTACAACACCAGGGCTCCCCGGTAAGCCCGACTTGCCCGATTTCAGAATACAGATTCAAATTTACAGGCAAACTGTCTTGTTTGTATAAGTATAACTATTTGCCCTAATTGATTAAAAAATGCAAGTTAAGAGCACATAATAGTAAGTAATAGCAGATTATCTCAAGATAATGCTTAGATATTACTATGAGAGTGCTGAGTGGATAGCTGAACTTTGTATTGATATTTTAAGGTTTTAGCATATAGAAAAGTATAGAATGGAAAGGAAAGGAATTTTAAAATGGAGTTGTGCAATGCTTGCATTAACACTTGCAATTACGGCATGCACTAAAGAAGAGTCTGAGTCCGCATATTTTTCTGAAGGACCACTTCTGATCGGAGAGAAAGGCGGAACTGTTGAAGGCTTTAATGGCGAAGTTGTTCTGATAATCCCTGAAGGCGCTTTGAGTGAACCAATCAGGATCGAAATATTGCACATGCCGAGAGGGGGAGTCAAGCCGGGGACATATGAGTCCAGTTTCATAAAGCCATTTGTCATCGAGCCATATGTGAAGTTCAACAAACCGGTACAGTTGACTGTCAAATGTCAGGGTTGCCTGAATAACGGCAAAACAGTCAGCGATGGGATGCAGGTTCTTTTGCAGGTATGGGACAGTCAGTCCGATTATAACTGCCAGTCAGGTTCATGTGTCTCGTCCTGCTGTGCAAATAAATCGTCACAATGCCTGAAATCATGCATCAGCTCAACCGGTATTATATCCGCCAAAGCATACAATTTCATGGAATAAGGTGCTGCGTTCAGGTCGTGAAGCTGACAGCAGAACCATAAAAATCCGGGACGTACAGCAAAGCTTTTGGTACGCACAGTCAATTGTTTTACAGTTGTTGTGCCTAACTTGGCTAATGTTTAGAGACATTATTCTGACCGGCCTGGGAGAAAGTAGCCACACATGCAGTCCACCTGCACGTATCACCGGTCATGGTGTGTATAGGTTTAGGATTAGGTTTGGGTTATTACCGGGAGTGAAGTGCAGGCTTCACTCCTTGCCTTTAGACAGGCTCCTTCGGGATTAAGGCAATAATCTGGTTGGCGGTGATCGGTAATTTTTCTTCGAATAATTATATTTGGATTGAATTCAGACTTTCGTTGCGGGTGTGTCCGGCGGAAATATCCCTGATTCGAGCCATACCATGCTGATTGCCGTATTTGCCGGATACCTCGTAGTCTTAATAGCAATTGTTGTTTATGCCTCGCGCCGGTCAAAGACCAATGCCGATTTTGTACTAGGAGGCCGGAAGATACCCGGTCTATTCCTTGCGCTCTCGGAGAGAGCCACAGGTGAGTCGGCCTGGCTGCTGCTGGGACTGACCGGATTTGCATACACTGAAGGGTGGAGCGCTGTCTGGGTGGCAATCGGGTGTGTTTCCGGGATCCTCTTCCTCTGGATCTTCATGGCTGAACCACTTAGACGGATCACTGAGAAAACTGGGGCGCTGACCGTTTCAGGGCTCTTTTTTAAATCGTTCCCGGGCTCCGAAAAGAAAATCGGACTGCTGTCGTCGTTAATAATCATTTTCTTTTTCATCCTTTACCTCGCTGCACAGTTCAGCGGTGCAGGAAAAATCTTCAATGACACCTTTCAGATCGAACCCTTCTGGGGAATGGTTATAGGTGCGGGGGTTGTCACCCTCTACTCGATGCTGGGAGGATTCATCACGGTGGTGGCTGTGGATTCTTTCCAGGCAATACTGATGATAGTGACCTGTGTGGTACTGCCTATAATTGCTTTATTTATCGCCGCTGCCAGTGGTATTGGCTTCGCCGAAGCCCTTATGCATTCCGACGTGGCCCTTAATGAGGCCTCTTCGGCTCTTACAGCAGGCGCCTGGATACTTATGGTTATCAATGGCTTGAGCTGGGCTTTCGGATACACCGGTCAGCCGCAGTTGCTGAACAGGATGATGGCCATGCAAAACCCTGCCGAGACGAAGCGGGCAAGAGTGGTAGCAATAGGTTGGACTCTGCTGGCATATATAGGTGCTTTTCTGATCGGGATAATAGGTTTCCGAATGGTACAGGCAGGGTTGATAGGCGAAGGTGCAGCTGCAATAGCCGCGGATGCGGAAAAGGTCATGCCGATAATGGTCATTACCCTGGTGAACCCCCTCCTGGCAGGAATCCTGCTTTCAGGAGCCGTGTCAGCCATGATGTCAACCGCATCCTCCCAGCTGATAGTAGTATCTTCATCAATCACCGAAGACATTGTGACGAACCTCCAGCGTAAACCAATGCCGGAGAGAAGGCTTCTTTTTCTCAACAAGTTCCTTACGCTGCTGGTTGGCGTAGTGGCCTTCATCCTTGTGCTCACCATGGAAGACACTGTCTATGGCCTCGTCTCTTATGCCTGGAGCGGTATCGGGGCATCGTTCGGTCCTGCTGTACTGCTGCTGCTCTTCTGGAAGAAATTTTCCAGGGCTGGAGTATACGCCTCTCTTATCACAGGCACACTTTCAGCAATTGTCTGGAAGACCTGGCTGGCTGATCCTACAGGCATGTCCGAACGACTGGCAAGCTATCTGCTTGCGTTCGCCGCAGCAGTGATTTTCAGCCTGCTCTTCCCTGAGAAAAAGTAAAGTATACAACAAAAACTCATAGGGGAATTTCTATTCCTCTGTGATGTAATTGCATCACCGGCAGATGTTATGTTGAAAAATTATAGCAGTAGGCACATATTGATAATAATTGACACAATATTGATATATATTATTTAAATATTTCTATGAACCCACCTCTCTGTTGACTGAACTTTGTACAGTTGATTTTTGAGTCTTATAAACTTAAATAAGAGTCGATTATGGAAAAACGGGGTGTGTTCAAATGGATTATCCTGCTGCAGGTGGTAGTGCTGGCACTTGCTGGCTGCGAGAAGCAGGAGATTGTAATTGTTGAAAACCCGATCCTGTCTGCTGTTATCGGCGAGGCAGGCGGGGTGGTTGAAGGTTTTAACGGGGAAGTTGTGCTTGCTGTTCCGGCGGGTGCTCTGACGGAGCAGGTACAGTTTTTCATGTACGAGCTGAATTTTAAATCGGCACAGCTGAAGTCTGAGCTAATCAAGGCATTTGTAATTGAACCGTTTATTACGTTTAATGTCCCGGCAAAGCTGACAGTTTACACAAATGGATGCCTTTCGAATGGCAGTACGATTTGTGAGGAGATGGATGTTGCATTATATGTCTATGAGAATGTCCAGGACTACTGCAGCAAATCCGGGGAGTACTGTCCCAGTTGCTGCTATGAGGTGACATCACACACCATCAGCGCCTGCCTTGGCAAGACGGGGGTCATTGCAACCAATGGAGAGATGCGGGCAAAGAATGGCAATAACATAATTGCAAAGCCCGTCGAAGCGGTGAAGTAAAGGATCAGGGACAGGAGCAACAGCAAAGCCCGGATCGCCTTTTTGAGAGTGAAGCCAGAAGCTTCACTCTTATTTTGCCTTTTCCTTAAGCTGTTCGAAAATCTTTGTCCTGATCTCGTCGGCCAGTTCGGGGTTGTCCTCGAGGAGTTTCTTCACTGCATCTCGTCCCTGTGCAAGTTTCGTGTCGCCGTAGGAGAACCACGAACCACTCTTCTTGATAATGTTGAATTCCGTCCCGAGATCAACTATTTCACCTGTGCGTGAGATGCCTTCGCCAAACAGGATATCAAACTCCGCCTTGCGGAATGGCGGAGCAAGTTTGTTCTTGACAACCTTGACCTTGACACGGTTACCCACGGCATCCTCACCCTCCTTGAGCTGACTCATACGCCTGATGTCAAGACGTATGGATGCATAAAACTTAAGAGCGTTACCGCCAGTTGTGGTCTCCGGGTTGCCGAACATGACCCCTATCTTTTCCCTTAGCTGGTTGATAAAGACGCAGGTAGTGTTGGTTTTGTTGATGTTTGCGGTGAGTTTGCGCAGAGCCTGTGACATAAGCCTTGCCTGGAGACCCATCTTCGAGTCGCCCATCTCACCCTCAATTTCAGCCTTGGGTGTAAGCGCTGCGACCGAGTCGATCACAACGATGTCAATAGCCCCTGACCTGATAAGGTGATCGGCTATCTCCAGCGCCTGTTCCCCGTTGTCTGGCTGGGAGATGAGAAGGTTTCCCACGTCCACGCCGAGTTTTTCCGCATAGAATCTGTCAAAAGCATGCTCGGCGTCGATGATGGCGGCAATTCCTCCGGCCTTCTGTGCCTCAGCGATTGCATGAATAGCGAGGGTAGTTTTTCCGGATGACTCCGGACCGTAGATCTCGACAACCCTGCCGCGTGGCAGTCCGCCTATGCCGAGGGCGGCATCGAGTCCGATTGAACCGGTGGATATGACCTGCACGTTTTCAATTGCATGATCGCCCAGCTTCATGATGGTACCACGGCCAAAATCCTTCTCGATCTTGCCGAGTGTCACCTCAAGAGCCTTAAGCTTCTCCTTGTTGATCTCTTTTCTTTCCATGTACTTATTATTTGCAGTTAGACATTCTCGTAAAGCTTGAAAATCTGGGGGGCATGCTCCTTCGTGTCAACCTTTTTGATCACTTTCCCGATTACTCCCTTTTCGTCAATTATGAAAGTCGTGCGTATCACCCCGGTGACCTTCTTCCCGTACATAAGCTTTTCGCCGTAGGCGCCGTAAGCAGCCAGGATCTTTTTATCAGGGTCTGCAATCAGCGGGAAGGGGAGGTTGTGCTTTTCGGCAAATCCCCTGTGTGACTTCTCACTGTCAGGGCTGACACCAAGGACAACAAACCCCTTCTTCAGGAGCTCCTCATAGTTATCCCTGAGACTGCAGGCCTCAGCTGTACATCCGGGGGTGTCGTCTTTGGGGTAAAAATAAAGCACTATTTTTTTGCCGTGGAAGCTGCTGAGCTTCACGTTATTTCCGTTCTGGTCCCTGCCCTCGAACTGAGGTGCCGGCATGCCAGCGGTGGGCTGCGTCATGACTTTTTCGTATTTTTGTTAAGACTGGTAAAGGTATGAAGTTATCATCTTTCGCAAAATATTTAAGACTCAGAGTTATTAACACAGAGGGACCGTGGAAGGTTGCCGTCATGGCTCTCTCCTTATTGCTGGCTGCTGCCTCCTTAGCGGCACAGGATGCGGTTACGAAGCCATCCAAAAAAATTGCACAGTCTGCAATTTTACGGGGCGATGTGGCTGGCGTGCCTGAGGTGCAGTTCAGTATCCTCGCGGAGGCAGTTATGCTGGAGCGTGAAGCCGATTCAATTGCTGTTCGGGCCGGGCGTTTCGCCAGGGAGGCCGAAAAAGCATCGCCACAGGAGAGGGAGCGCCTTGAGAAAATAGCTGCTGCTGAAGCCGTGAAAGCTGAAGCAAGGGCAGCCACTGCTGACTCGCTCATGCTCTCCCTGGGCAGAGAAGAAAGCCGGACACCCGATACCCCTTCCGTGTCTTCGAATTCACGGTCACCGGAAGCTCACCTGCTTAGTCTTTTCGGAATACGACCCGGTCCGGCATACAGTGTTTCCAACCCCGTGCCGGTTGACCCCCCGCTGCCGGCCGGACTGGTCTACACCGTACAGATAGCTGCCTTTAAAAACATGGTTCCTCCGCCACTGTTCAGGGGACTGTTCCCGGTGTTCGGCAGAAAGAGGCAGGGGAGTGATGCTGTTTATTACTATTCAGGTCTTTTCCGCAGACTTGATGATGCGAGAAAAGCTCTTCCGGAGGCCCGTGGAGAGGGATTCCCCGATGCCTTCATAATTGCCCTGATGGATGGTGTCCAGGTCTCAATGGAGAGGGCTGCACTGCTGGAAAAGGAATGGTCGGTACAACCTTTGAAAGGAATCAACGCCGGGATCTTCGCGTCGGGTTCATCATCTGCAGCAGGCCAGCCCGATGCACTCACCGTTCAGCCCATCCCGGTGAGAACGCTGTCATTCAGGGCGGAAGTATTACGCATCAACAAGCCGGTAAAGCCAGATGTTATTCAGAAGATAGAACAGCTGGCCGGTATGCGAGGCCTTGAGATGATTAAAAACAACAACGGCGAAACGGTGTTTCTCATAGGTAATTTTATTACATTTGAAAGCGCTGACGAGTATGTCTCGCTGCTGATACGGAACGGTTACAACTCCGCAAGGGTTGCAGCATACGTCGGCATGCAGGAGATACCTGTCGATGCGGCAATTGAACTTATTAACAAACTGCCGGATGACTAAAAGGGCACCAAGACCGGAAAACAACAGGAGAAGCGAAGATCAGGAGAGAACTCTCATGCTCATCAATGACGATGTAAACAGCTTTGATCACGTCATAAAATCTCTTGTGGAGGTATGCGGACATGATGAGATACAGGCAGAACAGTGCGCTGTTCTAACTCATGTCAAGGGGGAATGTATCATCAAGATCGCTGATGCGGCAACCCTCGAAACCATGAGCGCTAAACTCAGGGAACTCAGTCTTGACACTGTGGTGATTTAAAAATTATAAAACGATGTCTCTCGGACTGATAATTTTTCTGATACTGGTTGGGCTGCTGCTCTTCATCATCGAGTTCATGCTCATACCGGGCATAACAATTGCCGGCGTCGGCGGGGCTATCTGCCTTGTTTCCGGGATCGTCTTCGCTTTTGTCAGCTTCGGTACTGCAACCGGGCTCATCGTGCTGGGGATAACTGCCCTTGTGATGGTAGTACTGACTGTATTTATGCTGAAGGCAGACACCTGGAATAAATTCATGCTCAAGACAACCCTTGACGGAAAGGTTGATACTGTCGGAGCAACCGAGGGCAAGGTTCAGGTGAAGGCCGGCGACAGAGGTGTTACTGTGACCCGTCTTGCTCCTGGAGGAAAGGTACTTGTCAGCGGAGAGTATTATGAAGCAAAATCGATTGACATTCTGATTGACCCCAGGCAGGAGATAGAAGTGATTAGAATTGACGACAATAAATTGATAGTGAAACCAATAAACAAATAGATATGAGCGGATTAGCCATTTATGTGATAATTATTGTCGGAGCGATTATACTGCTCTGGATTCTTCTATACTTCATACCGATCGGACTCTGGTTCCAGGCTCTCGTTTCCGGTGTGAGGATCAGCCTGCTGCAGCTTATCTTCATGCGCTGGAGGAAAGTTCCCCCGTCAATCATAGTGGGTGCCATGATCGAAGCTGACAAGGCAGGAATCAAGCTAAACCGCGATGAGCTCGAGGCTCACTACCTTGCAGGCGGACATGTTGCCCAGGTGGTTCATGCACTCGTCTCGGCAAACAAGGCCAATATAGACCTGTCGTTCAAGATGGCAACAGCAATAGACCTTGCCGGGAGGGATGTCTTCCAGGCAGTGCAGATGTCGGTTAACCCGAAGGTTATAGATACACCCCCAGTAACGGCAGTGGCGCGTGACGGCATCCAGCTGATCGCGAAGGCGAGGGTTACAGTCAGGGCCAATATCAAGCAGCTTGTCGGTGGCGCCGGCGAAGAGACTGTGCTTGCTCGAGTCGGTGAGGGTATTGTTTCATCAATCGGTTCGGCACACAGTCATAAGGAGGTTCTTGAAAATCCCGACAGGATAAGCAAGACAGTGCTTGAAAAGGGACTAGATGCCGGAACCGCGTTCGAGATTCTCTCAATTGATATCGCTGACATTGATATAGGCAAGAACATCGGTGCAGTGCTGCAGATGGACCAGGCCAATGCCGACAAGAACATCGCCCAGGCCAAGGCTGAGGAGCGTCGCGCCATGGCTGTCGCCCTCGAGCAGGAGATGAAGGCCAAGGCACAGGAAGCACGCGCTAAGGTAATCGAGGCCGAGGTGGAGATTCCCCTTGCAATGGCTCATGCATTCAAGAGCGGCAATCTGGGTATCATGGATTACTACAGGATGAGGAATATCGAGGCTGACACAAGCATGCGCGATTCAATAGCCAAGCCGCCTACATCAGGAGGGGAAAAGAAGAAATAGTCTTCTATTTCAGATAGAAGAGAATCATCTCCTCAATAGCCTCCTGGCATACCTCGCAGAATGAATCTGCCTGGTTGCTCTTCATGCGGCAGTCAAATGAGGGCCGGTAAATTCCTTTTGCGGAGTATCCTCCTCCCTCAAAGAGGCCGGTGACGCCGGTATACCTCTTGTCATTGGGTGTGGGCACAGGTACTGACTTGGCTATCATGTTCTTCCACTTGGCGTCAAAATTCACCCTTGTGGTGATGTTGGGTTCCCAGGGTTCCACATCGAGGGGGTAAAACTCCTCATAAGCAACCTCGGAGGAGTAATACTCATCTCCCAGTCCGGCAAAACCGTGTCCGAATTCATGTGTCAGTACCTGAGGTGTGAACTTGTGATCTGCGGTGACGGCGCTGTAATAGTTGTATACACCCCCGCCGCCATACCTGGTGCTGTTGATAAGCACAATGATCTGGTCATGGGGCGCTGCAGCAGCATAGTCATTGACCCTTCGTATGTCCCGGGTTGTCAGGTAACGGTCGACGTCAAAAGTATAATAGCTGGAGCTCAGGGCTGTATTGACATAGATGCCTTCGCCCGGAACGTCGGTGCCCGACTCCTGTGAGGGTGCCTCAACGGCCCAGATGTTAATC
>CAZHAI010000051.1:0-10182 GCA_964530645.1 uncultured Rikenella sp.
TTCAGTCGAAGGTCAAGTACGAGATTGACCAGCAGCAGCGTGAGTTCCTGCTTCACCAGCAGATGAAGACCATCCAGAACGAGCTGGGCGGCAATCCCGTTGAGAAGGAGGTTGAGGAGTTTCGCGCCAGGGGCGCAAAGAAACTGTGGGGAGAGGAAGTGGCAAAGGTCTTCGGCCGGGAGCTTGAAAAGCTCTCCCGCCTCAATCCTGCCGCTGCCGAGTACTCGGTGCAGGTGAACTACATCCAGACACTGCTGGAACTGCCGTGGAATGAATATACTGATGACAACCTCGACCTGAAACATGCACAGCGTGTGTTTGATGAGGATCACTACGGTCTTGAGGAGGTCAAGGAGAGGATACTTGAGCACCTGGCAGTGCTGAAGCTGAAAGGCGACCTCAAGTCGCCGATATTATGCCTGTACGGCCCTCCCGGAGTGGGTAAGACCTCTCTCGGCAAGTCCGTCGCCCGCGCCCTCGGACGCAAATACGCCCGGATGTCGCTCGGCGGCCTGCATGATGAGGCTGAAATAAGAGGCCACCGCAAGACATACATCGGCGCCATGCCCGGAAGGGTGGTTCAGAACATACGCCGGGCAGGATCATCCAACCCGGTCTTTATCCTCGACGAGATAGATAAGGTAGGGCAGGACTTCCGTGGAGACCCGTCGTCTGCACTGCTGGAGGTGCTGGATCCCGAGCAGAACACCCATTTCTACGACAACTTTCTGGAGCTTGAGTATGACCTCTCGAAGGTTCTCTTCATTGCAACGGCGAACACTCTCTCTACTGTGAGTCCTGCACTGCGTGACAGGATGGAGCTGATAGAGATATCGGGTTACCTGGTTGAAGAGAAGCGTGAGATAGCAGTCAAGCACCTGATCCCGAAGCAGCTCGAGGCCCACGGCGTTAAGCCTGACCAGTTCATAATTGCACGCAGTGTGATTGAAGAGGTGATACAGAAGTATACCCGGGAATCGGGCGTCAGGGAACTTGACAAGAGGATAGCCAAGCTTGTAAGAAACAGGGCGCGCGAAATCGCTTTTGAAAACAACCCTGAACCGGAGATAACCTCAGGTCTCGTGGCGGAGATACTCGGCCCCCCGAAATACCTGAAGGATATCTATGACGGAAATGAACAGGCAGGCGTTGTCACCGGACTGGCATGGACAGCCACAGGCGGTGAGATACTCTTCGTCGAGACAAGCCTGAGCCGCGGCAAGGGCAACCTCACACTCACCGGTAACCTTGGCGATGTGATGAAGGAGTCAGCCGTGATCGCCCTCGAATACCTTAAGGCACATGCTTCCCTGCTCGGACTCCCTGAGACATTCGTTGAGAAATGGAACATTCACATCCATGTCCCTGAAGGCGCAATCCCCAAGGACGGACCCTCTGCAGGGATAACAATGGCCGTTTCAGTGGCTTCCGCATTCACCCAGCGAAAGGTAAAGAAGTACGTAGCCATGACCGGAGAGATTACCCTCCGGGGAAAGGTGCTTCCCGTGGGCGGCATCAAGGAGAAGATCCTGGCGGCAAAACGGGCCGGAATAAAGGAGATAGTGCTCTCCGAACTTAACCGCAAGGATGTGGAGGAGATCAATGAGAAGTACGTGAAGGGTCTGAAATTCAAGTATGTAAATACAATCATGGATGTGCTTGACCATGTTCTGCTTCAGCAGAAGGTTTCAAATGCGCGGACAATAGAATTCGACTAACAAGATAATCAGGTCATGGATAAAATCGCTGTTTTCCCGGGCTCGTTCGATCCCTTCACCGTAGGACATGAATCGATAGTTAAAAGGGCGCTGCTCCTGTTTGACAGAGTGATCATCGCTGTGGGGGAGAATGCTGAAAAAAAGAACCTCTTCAGCATTGAGATGAGGCTAAAAATGATCGCGAAGGTCTTCGAGGGAGAGAACAGGGTGGAGATCACCCGCTTCAGCGGCCTGACAGTAGAGTTCTGCCGGAAGCACAACGCCCGGTACATTGTACGCGGACTTCGCACTGCTGTTGATTTCGAGTATGAGCGTGCCATGGGTCACATGAACTGGAAGATGGCACCAGAGATAGATACAGTCTTCCTGCTCACAAGTACCGAGCACACCCCTGTCAACTCCACCATTGTCCGTGATATTATCAAACACGGCGGTGATGCTTCGATGTTCGTGCCGGTCTCAATAAATATTTCGGATTACCTTGGGAAGTGATCACTTCACCCGCCCCCGGGTGTTAAAAGCAGTCACTGATTACAGTCCTGCGTCATCAGGGCCGGAAGGTGCTCCCCGTTTTACCCGCAGGGTATAGTTCAGGAGGTCAAGAAGGGACTGAAAGGTGTTTGACTTGATCCTGGCTATCTCCGCCGGCGCAAGCCATTCAGCATGCGTGATGCCCTCGGAGGCCTGCGGATCTGTTATCATCTCACCTTCATAACTCATCCTGAACCACCATGTCTTCTTCATGTAGGGCTTGCCGTCAAAGAGGTACGTGTGGTAACTGGGGGGCAGTGAGCCCTCAATTACATGCCCGTGGATATTGCACTCTTCAGTAACCTCCCTCAGGGCGCACTGCTCCGGAGTCTCACCCTCCTCCATGTGCCCCTTGGGCAGATCCCATCTCCCGTACCGCATGATGAAGAGGTAACGTCCCGATGGATGACTGACAAGTCCTCCTGCGGCGCTTGTTACAACGAACCATGAGGAGAAGACCTTCCACAGGTTGTTGATATCGGATGAATAAATATTCAGTGAGGGAATCTCATTATTGACGGCAAACTGTGATATTTGGGTGAAGAGTTCCTCCGGCCTGTTGTATTTGTGATAAAGGGTGTATTTTTGCACCCTGTCGGGCTCCGGAGAGAGCGTGATAACCCTGTTGTCAAAATATACCTTATACTTCAGCATATGGACGAAACCGCTAAGAGAACCGCAGAATACCTGCTGCAAATTAAAGCAATTAAATTGCAACCGGCAAAACCTTTTACCTGGGCTTCAGGATGGAAGTCGCCAATCTACTGTGACAACCGCAAGACCCTCTCTTTTCCGGAGGTACGGGGCTTCATCAGGGACTCTTTTGCGATGAAGGTAAGGAAGCTCTATCCCGACGCGGAGATGATAGCCGGTGTGGCAACGGGCGCCATAGCCCACGGGGCCCTGGTGGCTGACAAACTGGGACTGCCGTTCATATATGTCCGGTCGGGAGCCAAGGATCACGGCCTGGGCAACCAGATTGAGGGCCACTATGAAAAAGGGCAGAAGATAGTGGTGATTGAAGATCTTATCTCAACAGGCGGAAGCAGCCTTGGTGCTGTTAAGGTACTCAGAGAGGCGGGGTGCGAGGTGCTTGGCATGATAGCCATTTTTACCTATGGCTTTGCGAAGGCAGCAGATTCATTCGCAGCGGAACAATGCAGTCTCGACACGCTCAGCAACTACAACGTCCTCGTGGAAATGGCGGCAACCTCGGGCTATATCACGCAGGGTGATGTGGAGACCCTGAAGGAGTGGCGCATGGGACCATCCGAATGGGGAAGGGAAATTCAGGGTTGAAGGTCTCAGACTATAAAGAGACAAGGCAGACCCAAAGCAAACACATAACAACAGATAAGGAAGGATTACACGGGATGAGCCCGATGACAACATACACAAGCAGAAGGGCGGAGATCCCTTGCGGTGACAGCGACCTCTATGCTTTTCTGACAGACATGAGGAATTTCAAAGAGGTTATACCCGAAGGAACAGTGACAGAATGGGAAGCGACCGAGGACCGGTGCAGCTTCAGGGCTGAGGCTGCAGGCAGGATAACAGCTTCTCTCTCAGAGGCATTGCCTCATTCAATGATAACGTACGAGGCGGATTCATTGCTCACCGGCAAGGTGAAGGTGAGGGTAAACATTGAATTCATAAGCAACATGAGGTCTGCGGTGCGCATTGACACCGGCCTGAATATGAATCCTCTGCTGCGGATGCTCATCGGTGACGCCGCGGGAAGATACCTTGAGAACCTGATGGACATCATCGAGTCATACAAGGGCTATGACAGGGTCAGAGGATGTAATCAATCTCCCTGAAGGCATACAGGCGGGTAACGTCGTTTCTCCTTCTGACCGAAAGCATCCCGTCAGGCATGACTCTGTCAATCATGCCCTCAAACACTCCCGCATCATCTGAGTAGTGATGCCACTCACCGGCCCTGTACAGCGCAGCGTGATACTCGCCCACAAGCAACGAGGCCCCTCCTTTACGAACCATATCGTACCTTCGGTCAAGCGCTGACATCAGCTCCTGAGTTACAGCGGAGAGGTCATGGTCAGTGCCGGTAAGCTGTTTCAGAGACGTCGGATTTGGGGCGCCGCTGATGAAGACCGTCTGGTTGACATTCAGCCCGATACCTGCTACAGTGCTTCCGAGTGTATCGCCCATAATGCTGTTCTCAATCAGGATACCTGCTATTTTGTCATCTCCGGCGTAAATGTCATTGGGCCACTTTATCCTGGCTGACGGAGTTTGCCTGACAACGAGATCAAAGACCGCCAGGGAAACCATCCTGGATATTACGAACTGGTCAGCGGGCTTTACCATGACAGGATAGAGTATAACGCTCATAAGCAGGTTCTTGCCGGGCTCACTTTCCCAGCGGTTGCCCGGTTGACCCCTTCCTGCCTCCTGGTATGAGGCGGTTATTACGGTACCCTCCGGAGGGTTTGAATCCCTGAGCAGCTCAGCGGCAACCGTATTCGTGGATGACACTTTTTGGCAGTGTCTGACATTTGTTCCTACAATCATGATTAGCAGGTCTTAACAGGTGCTTATCGGAACCGGATCTCCCCGGGTGGCCTCCCTGAACAAATTGGCACCCTAATTGTAAAAAGAACTGAAGCCGGGCGAAAATACGGATAAATGTTCGTAATTTTGCGGCTATTAACAGAACTGTTTATTACTGAAAAGATTATTGATGAGAAAAGCCACAGTGAAGGCCACCGCGATGACTGATATTATTGTCAGGGGACTGTTTGAAATGAAGGGTGAAAAGGTGGCCCTGATAGATCTGAGAAATATTGAAAGCAGGATGTGTGACTGGTTCGTGATCAGTCATGCTCCATCCACCAGGCAGGTTGATTCACTGGCCTGGTCTGTGGAGGATGTAGTCAGGAAGGAGACAGGCGTGAAACCTTACCATGTGGAAGGCAAGGAGAACTGTATCTGGGTCCTGCTCGATTATGGTGATATCCTCGTGCATATCTTTCAGCAGCCCTACAGGGATTTTTATGATCTTGAGTCGTTGTGGGCCGACGGGCGTGTGACGTATCTCGAGGATAACGCAGAAAAGAAAGGTTAACTGATATTATGGCAGAGAGCAAAGAGACTCCGAAGTCAGACAAGAACGGCAAGAAACCCAAAACATGGCTCAGCTCAAGCTGGCCCATAGTCATTGTTGTGTCTACATTTCTCGTGTTCCAGCTCCTCTTCGCAGGTAAGTACACCCAGAAGGCGGGGCAGAGGGAGATTGAGGAAATGATAATGAACCATGACATCGAGAAGGTGATCGTGGTCAACGAGGAACAGGCTGAGATTTACATCAAGGCTGATTCGCTCAAGAGCGGGCGTTATCCCGATTTTGCAGAGCAAAAGAGTTTCGGCCTGCAGCCGCCGAAACCGCACTACTATCATACTTTCGGGACGGTTGAGCTGTTCCAGGAGTTTTTTGAGGCTACCCAGGACAAAGCGGGCTACCCGGCGGAAGAGCGGATCTATCTTGAATACCAGAAAAGAAAGGATTATCTCGCCACATTCCTGGGAGTGATTCTGCCCTTCCTGCTCATTGCTGCACTCTGGATTTACTTCGCCCGGCGCATGGCCGGCGGCGGCGGTGCAGGTGGTGCAGGAAACATATTCAGTGTGGGCAAATCAAAAGCCCAGATATTCGACAAGGATACCCATATCAAGACCAACTTCAGTGATGTTGCGGGTCTGCAGGAGGCCAAGACCGAGGTGATGGAGATAGTTGATTTCCTTAAGAATCCCAAAAAATATACATCTCTCGGAGGCAAGATACCCAAGGGAGCTCTTCTTGTAGGCCCTCCCGGGACAGGCAAGACTCTTCTTGCAAAGGCGGTGGCAGGTGAAGCCAACGTTCCCTTCTTCTCGATCTCAGGTTCGGATTTCGTCGAAATGTTTGTCGGTGTCGGCGCTTCGAGGGTAAGGGATCTGTTCAAACAGGCCAAGGAGAAGGCGCCGTGCATCGTCTTCATCGATGAGATTGACGCCGTGGGCCGTGCCCGCGGGCGCAACCCTAACTTCGGGGCCAATGACGAACGGGAGAACACCCTCAACCAGCTCCTCACAGAGATGGACGGCTTCGGAACGAACAGCGGGGTTATCATCCTGGCGGCCACGAACAGGGCGGACATTCTTGACAAGGCTTTGCTGAGGGCAGGCCGTTTTGACCGCCAGATAAACGTAGAACTTCCTGACATCAAGGAACGTGAGGAGATCTTCAAGGTCCACCTGCGCCCCATCAAGCTCGAGGAGGGATTTGACATCGCCTTCCTGGCAAAACAGACACCCGGGTTCTCCGGTGCAGATATTGCCAATGTATGTAACGAGGCTGCACTCATTGCCGCCAGGGGAAACAAGACCGTTGTTGAGAAGCAGGATTTCCTTGACGCAGTTGACAGGATCATCGGCGGGCTAGAGAAAAAGAACAAGATCATCTCCATGGAGGAGAAGAGAACTATTGCTTACCATGAGGCAGGTCATGCTACAGTCAGCTGGCTCCTTGAACATGCCAGTCCGCTTCTCAAGGTTACGATAATACCCAGGGGGAAAGCACTTGGTGCTGCATGGTACCTGCCTGAGGAGAGATCCATCTCGACACGTGAACATATATTTGACGAGCTTGCCTACGCCCTTGGCGGCAGGGCAGCTGAAGAGCTTGTCATCGGGAAAATTTCAACCGGAGCCCTCAGTGACCTCGAGAAGGTGACCAAGCAGGCTTATGCCATGGTGGCTTACTTCGGAATGTCCGATGCGGTGGGTAACATGAGTTATTATGACTCATCAGGCCAGAATGAGTACGGGTTTACAAAACCCTACAGTGAAAGGACGGCTGAGCTCATTGACAGCGAGGCAAAGAAGATAGTGGAACAATCCTACGAAAAGGCGAAGGAGGTTATCTCTGCAAATATTGAAGGATTGAGGCAGCTTGCAGAGCAACTGCTCGAGAAGGAGGTGATCTTCAGCGAGGACCTCGAGCGGATCTTCGGCAAGCGCAGGGGAGAAAAACCTGCAGAGAGTGCCGCTCCGGCTGCTGACACAAAGACGGAGACAACCGCTTCTGTAGCTGAGGCAGTGACAGAGGCTGATGCCCGGGCTGCCGGAGAAGAAGCACCCGCAGGTGCTGCGGAAGTTACAGAGCCTGCCACCGCACCCGATTCGGAAGCATCAGTGAGGGGTGATGGAAAATGAGTGGGTTGCCATTGCCGGCTTCACCGAGGATGTGAGAAGCCAGGTAGCCGTGGAGCGGTTGCTTGCAAACGGCATCGATGCCGTCGCAATGGATAAGCGTGACAGCATCTATAAGATCGGAGAGATAGAGATTTTTGTCCATCGCGATAATGTACTGATTGCTAAGGAAATAATCAAGGATCTGTAAGGTGAGCAATCTTGTCAGGCGCACCATCACCGGTGCATTCATAGTGATTTTCGTCCTTGGCGGACTCTGGCTGCACCCGGTCTCATTCTTCCTTGTAGGGGCAGTGATGATCGGCGGCACACAGCACGAGTACTATATAATGGTCCGGGGCACGGGAGTAAGGCCGCAACTTGTAACCGGCATAATCAGCGGATTCCTTCTCTATGTAATCTCCACGGTGGTTGCAATCGGCTGGCTGCCCGGGAGCTGGTTCCTCGCAATGATACCGGTCATTTCTATAGTGATGGTGATCGAGCTGTTCAGGAAAGTGGAGAGGCCTTTTGACTCACTTGCCCACACCTTTTTTTCGGTACTTTACACAGCAGTCCCTTTTTCAATGTTCCCCTTCGCAGCCTTCAGCCATACGGGCCTCAGCCCGCTGATATCGATGGAGGGTATCGTGTTTTCACCGGGCGTACTGATCGGCTTCTTCCTGCTTTTATGGACCAATGATACAGGGGCATACCTTGTCGGGTCGTCACTTGGCAGGCACCGGCTCTTCGAGCGGATCTCGCCGAAGAAATCATGGGAAGGCTTTTTCGGAGGACTGATACTGACGCTTCTTGTGGCACGGCTGTTTTCCGGGTGGCTGGGTGTGGCCGACACGATGGGATGGATGATAATAGCGCTTATAATCTCCGTGGCAGGGACGTTGGGCGACCTGCTGGAGTCAATGCTCAAGCGCAGCCTGGGATTGAAGGATTCAGGCACAATAATGCCGGGACACGGGGGGTTCCTCGACAGGTTTGACAGTGTGGTTGTTGCATTCCCGCTGGTTTATCTTTATCTGGCCATAATGCTTTGACATGAAAATCGGAAAATTCAGGATACACAGGGAGGGATACAGGATAATTGCAGGTGTGCTTATCACACTCATCGCAATGAACATCGCAGGCTGGATTATCTGGTCCGGCCCTTCAGTTTTGCACTATGCAGGCCTCGGAGCCTCACTTCTGCTTCTTGCATTCGTGGTGATGTTCTTCCGAGCTCCTGCAAGACCCCTTGAGCCGAACCCCCTGCTGATCTATGCACCGGCTGACGGCAAGATTGTTGTAATCGAGGAGACATTCGAGAAGGAGTATTTCCGGGACAACCGCCTGCAGATATCAATATTCATGTCGCCCTTCAACATGCACAGCAACAGGTACCCCATCTCGGGAACCGTTGAATATGCAAACTACCAGGCTGGCAGGAAATTTCATGCCCGCAGCCCCAAATCCTCCGAATTGAACGAAAGGAGCAGCGTTGTTGTTAAGAGTGACAGCGGCACTGAGATACTTGTGAGGCAGGTTGCCGGTGCAGTGGCCCGCCGTATCGTCACATACTCCAAAAAGGGAGATAAGGTACACCAGGGAGATGAACTCGGATTCATCAAATTCGGATCACGTGTTGATATCTTCCTGCCGACAGAAACAGTTGTGGATATCGGGATGTTCCAGCAGGTAAGGGCCAGCAGAACGATACTTGCAAGAGTTATTTAATGAGAAGATGATATGAGAGAAGATAAAAGGATAATTGATCTTACCCCTGATGTGAAGTGGATAGGGGTGCTGGATTATGACATCAGAACTTTTGACATCGTGATGCACACTGATCACGGTACTACATATAATTCATATTTCATCAACGCGGAGAAGAAAACGCTGATTGAGACGGCAAAGGAGAAGTTCAGCGATGTCTATCTTGACAAGCTTCGCAGGGTCACTGATCCGGCTGACATTTCATACATAGTCCTTGATCACACCGAGCCCGACCACTCCGGCGCCATGCGGCAGTTGCTTGACCTGGCCCCCAATGCAGTGGTTGTGGGCAGCGGCAATGCAATAAGGTACCTGGGTGACATCGTCAACAGACCTTTCAAATCACTTGTGGTCAGGGATGGTGATACCCTTGATCTTGGCAACAAAACACTGAAATTCATCTCGGCACCCAACCTGCACTGGCCTGACAGTATCTTCACATACCTTACGGAGGATAAGATCCTCTTTACATGTGACTCTTTCGGGGCACATTACTGCAACGCTGAGATGTTTGATGACCTGACGGCCGATTACTACGCCGATTTCAAATATTACTTCGATGTGATCCTGAAGCCTTACAGCAAGTTCATGGTAAAGGCTATCGATAAGATCAGGCCGCTTGACATCTCAATGATTGCAACAGGTCACGGACCGATCCTGAGGAAAAACTTCAGGCAGATAGTTGATGAAACCTACAGGCTTGCGTCTGACTACGTTAAACTGACAGAGCGGTCGGGTATGAAGAGGCTGCTGATCACCTACGTCTCAGCCTATGGATATACTGCAGAAATGGCGAAACTCATCGCCGAAGGCGCCTCGAAAGTGGATAACGTGGAAGTTGAGATTATGGATATAGAAACGGCCGATATCGGGGAGATCGACTCGAAGATTACATTAGCTGACGGTTTGATTGTGGGTTCACCGACGATCAACCAGAACACTCTTCTCCCTGTCTACAAACTTATGGCAG
>CAZHAI010000052.1:0-10093 GCA_964530645.1 uncultured Rikenella sp.
GCACTCGTGGGTGTATAACTGAACGCCGTGCCGCTGCATATTGCCGGTGGTGTCAATGAGCTTGACAGAACCGGTATGGCATTGACATTAATAATATATGACTTAGGTAATCCCGGAACCGGTGTTGAACAGTTATCGGTAATTGAGGTTACCACAATCGTATAGGTTCCAACCGCGGGAGTACCAAGATCGATGTTGGTTCCGCTTGAATAGCCGTTTACAGTGTAAGGTGTTCCGTTCAGGGTATAATTGAGAATGTATGGCCATGCCCCTCCTGTAATATTGACTCTGAACCATGCCGAACCTCCGTCACACACATCGCCGCTGCCCTGGATTGTAGCACCTGTTGGACTGGAGCCGATTGTAATTGTCATATTATCTGAAACCGCTCCGCATGGACCTGCAGGATTATCGGTTGTCAGCGTAAGTGTCGCCGTTCCTGCAGTTCTTTCTGCCAGGCTCGGGGTATAGACAGCATCAAGGGCGTTGGCGTTGGGAGCAAAGGTTCCGGTACCGCCTGACCATGATGCACTTGAGGCAGAACCGCCAATGGTTCCGGCCAGAGTAGCTGTTGCAAGTGCACAAATCGACTGATCAGGCCCCGCATTGACTGCCGGAACCGGATATATCGTCACAACCAGGGCATCGCTGACTGAAATACAGGGGCCTGTAGGATCATTGGTGGTGAGGGTGAGGGTTACGGTACCTGCAGCTATATCGGCCGCACTTGGATTATAAGTTGTTGCAAGCGCGTTCGCATTTGCAAACGAGCCGGTTCCGGACGAGCTCCATGTCGAAGTTGAAGCTCCTCCACCCCTTGTGCCTGAAACGGAAACCACACTTCCTGCGCAGATATCCTGATCAATTCCGGCATTTACTGTTGGCACCGGGGAAATTGTGAGAACCATTGCATCAGATCTGGCTGAGCACGGTCCGGCCGGGTTGTTTGTGGTCAGGGTGAGCGTTACCGTTCCGGTTGATATGTCACCCGCACTTGGAGTGTAGGTCGTTACGGGATTGGATGCGTTGGCAAAGGAACCGGAACCGTTAGAGGTCCAGTTCGCCCAGCTTGATCCACCTCCAATCGAACCCGTAAGGCTGACTGTTGAAGTTGTTGAACAGATCGCCTGATCTGCTCCTGCGCTGACGGTCGCTGCAGGGTACATTGTAACCACCATTGCATCACTGACTGCAGGGCATGGCCCCGTTGGATTATTGGTTGTCAGTGTCAGAGTCACAGAAACGGCGCTCTTGTCGGCAACGCTGAAGGTATAAGTGGTTGTAAGACTTGAGGCACTGGCAAAGGTCCCGGTACCAGAAGTGCTCCATGTGGAAGATGAGGCAGATCCTCCTCTTGTGCCGGTAACAGTAATGGAATTGGTAGAAGAGCATACGTCCACATCGATCCCTGCATTAACGGTTGCAGGCAGCCCTATTGTTACTGTGACAGCCGCTGACAGCGGACTCGGGCACAAGGTTGGGGCTACTCCAAAAGTCCTCACAGTGTAGTTCCCGCTCTCAGCTATGTCATCAAGAACAATGGTGTTGGAGACCGCACCGGCTATTGCTGCGCCATTCCTGTACCACTGGTAAGAGGAGACGGGAGGGGGTGCGTTGGGATTAGCTGTAAGGGTGACAGACTGGACCCCGTCATAACAGAAGTCAGCTCCGGTCCTCGTTATTGTAGGAGTATTTGGAATAGGATTGATTGTCAGAACCACATCTTCTGCAGGACCAGGACAGTTGCCGGTATTGCCTGATATTTCCCTTACATAATAGGTATAGGTGCCAACTGCTGACACGCCGGGAGTGTATGTATTTCCTGTCCCGACCTCATTGGTCAGGGCTGCATCATCATACCAGTGCAGTAATCCGGGATTCGGAGCTCCGTTCCTGACTGCCGTCAGTGTGGTAGAACCCCCAAAGCAGATAAACACATCAGGAGCCGTCGGCAGAGGAGGTGACTCTATCAGCCTGAGCCTTGAAAACTCCGTAACTGCATCAAGATGGGTGAAAGGATTGCCTCCGTCCCACGGATTGCACGGACCCCAGTTGCGCAGGGTGACATCAAAAATGTCACCGGCCTGGTCATTGATGAAATCACCGGTGTGATATATCGGATAGGTCTGCGCCATCGGAGTAACCAACAACCTTGTGAAGAAGTCCCAGTCGTACTGGATAACAGGACCCTCAAAGAACCCGGAAGGAGTTGTGTAACCTCCGGGATTGGGTGTTCCGTCAGGATTGACATACCAGGTGCCGCTTATCGGGTCTCCGTTGTTGTCAGTGACCTGGACCATTGTGCCGTTCACGTCTATGAAGACGTTGGGAATTCCTGCGGTTGTATGAGTGCCGTAAACCCACTGAACATGACGGGAATAGATGTTCGGAAGGTCCGGTTCCACCGGCAACTGGCAGTCAAATACAGTTTCATCTTCAAAAATAAATGCGGTAATGTCGTCACCGACACAAAAGAGAGTACGCGGATGATCAACGGGAGGGTCGATTCCGAGTTCGCCTGTACCGGGAGCAGGTGTTCCGTTGTCTCTCTTGTAGTTGGGCAGCTGAATCACAATCTGGTTGACTGTGATGTAAAGATTCGGCTGGAGTGTCCCGGTGTTATACAGGTAAGGATAAATTGAAACATCCCACGTACAGTTCAACGTGTTGTCAGGGTATCCGGCATATGGCTCAAATGCCCTGAAAATGCCTGAACCGGCAGCGCCGACTTCGGTGTAGAATCCTAACGTACGCGGAAATGCATTCGGGTACTCCCACAGTATCCACACTTTGGGAAGGGAATAGTGAATACTGTTCCTGTAACGCCTGCTCATAACTATGTTTGACTCGACCTGCACATCGACAACAGGTGCGCAGATGTCAACCGGAGCAATCTCTCCATAGAGCCCGTTGGAGAAGTCAGAAGAGGTGGCAATATAGTTGTTGATTGCCTGAATATTGGTAAAGTTCGGTTCAACACCGCCAGTCAGTGACAGGTTGCCAGCCAGAGGATTATAGGAGACCAGTACGTTGTTTCTGCTGGCATACGGTATCGGAGTTGAAAGAATGATCCTGAGAAAATTGCCTGAAGGAGACGGATTGCCTGTCATTGCAACCGGCACACCACCTACGGTTATCGTCCAACCGGCTGATGTGCCGCCGGCAGTAACAGCGCGGTCAAACTCAATGATCAGTGTCTGCTGGGCCTCATCAGTAAAAGTGATGGGATACTTGTTCGATGGGGCATCAACAGGAATCAGATATGACTGACCTGTCACCGCATGCAGGGAAACGACTGCCAGCAGCAGGGTCAGTAAAACCCTCGGCCGGAAAATCCCCGGTGACTTCTTATTCGCCTGATAACCTTGTTTTTCCATGACGGAGCTCTTTTCTGATATATTACAGATTCTGATATTCTTATTTCAAGACCATACTGCACTCAAAAAGGTTGCATCATCGTCTGATGTAACCTGCTTAATACTGAGTGCAATAATTTAGAAACGAAATAACCTCGTCTAATAATATATACGCAAGGATAAATTATTGGCAAAAGAGGCCGCAATGAGAAATTTGTCAGGAAAGATTTTTAGACCGGTTCACCCTCTTTTTAACCTGATTCTTTAAATTCTGCAAAATCAGTTCAGTAGCCCATGGGAATAAACTGTCAGTCCATCTCTGCGGATGAGTGTTCAGGATAAGTCCGGATGGCAGTTCCGATCTCTGTACCGCAGCTATCAGCTCCTCAGTCGTTCTGACGTTAATGCTTCGCCTCAGGGCAACACCCCCGGGAGTCATGTCCATCAGGCTGCCTCTCAGTGGTTTGGCTTTCCATCCTGCATATGAATAAGGCCCTTCCCCGTCACCTCCTGATATTCCCCTGTCACGAATTGAGGACTCCCCGCCATCCCATCTTCTTCCTGTGTCAGTCAGATACAGAATCCGGGTGACATCAACATCAAAGTATGGTTCACAAACGATGCCTTCAGTGTGATAATCGTGGTACTTCCACAACTGCCTGTTGTCAACGGCCGACAGCGGACTGCCGTGCATCGATATTACATCCGCCGGACATATCCTTCGCAACTCGCCGAGATTGTTTCGGAATCGCTCAATCGCCCCTGAAACAGTCTCATTGTCTACTTCCCCTGTCCCGGTTTGCCTCCCGCGGGAGACAGCTGACAGGTCCTCATAATGGTAGGCAACCTCATGTCCCAGCGCCGCGATATCAGAGATGATCCGCTCACCGGCCATTATGCTGAAAGCCCTGAAATGGTAACTTGCCCTTATCCCTTCGCCGGCCTCCGCCACCGCCATGGCAAGAGCATTTTCCGGCCGCCTGTCAACATCGTGTCTTAAGACAATAAAACGATCATTGCCCCCGCTAACCAACTCGCTGAAACCGATGAACGGCACGGATGTATCTTTCAGTGCAGAAATCAGTGACCGGTATGTTTTCAGGGTGAAATCCATGACCGGGTTATTCAAAACGGAATATTGTCTGCGGGCGACCTGTGCTTCCGGGTCGGGTAATTTTCTATGAACCTGACAAGGAATGCAGTGGGATCAATCACGCCGGAAAGGAAACGCTCCCTCTTCTCCTGCCAGATCCTCTTGAGATCTGCAATCGAAAGCAGCTCCCCGATCTTATTTACCATCATCCCGTACTCTTCAGGCTGGAATGCATAGCAGAGATCATACTTCTCCTCAAGCATGTTGGGAACAGACAGTTTGTGAGCAAATGAATTGCACTTCAGGGCAGGGGTTCCCAGTATTGCGGCTTCTGAAGTCATCGTCTGGCTGTCGCCAACGAACATGGTGGAATAATAAAGCAGGTGATGAATCAGTTCGGGCGCCACCTTTAGCTGCCACTTCTCCAGTTCCGGTTCAATTGCCCGTTCCGTTGTGATACATACCCTTCCGTGACGCTCCAGCAGTCTGATAATCCCCAGCTTCTGATCCATCGTCATCCATCTCTCACCCTTGTCATGATAAGCCTTCCCGGAGACAAACCTGGCAATGAAAAAGGGCCTGGAAAGGTCGATTCCCGCCTCCCGGGCAACGGAAGGATCAGGGGTGAACCTTGAAGGATGAAGATAAAACAGCTCGTGTGTGCCCTCATAAACCACATCGCGCCTGTGTTTCCGCTGGCTTGCAAGCGCAGCAGGCGACAGCACGGTGTCAGCAAAGGGATGGGCAAACAATGAGAACAGTCTTACCGCATCAGCATCATCATCATCGAGGATGATCGACTTCATGCCGTGAAAGAAAGAGGCATGTGCCACTGTTATCGATGAACCGATTGCAATATCCGTTTTCTGTTCACAAGCTATCCTCCAGAGCCTGTAATTGTACCTTGCCTGGGAGAGCCCCTTCAGAAGAAGGGTGTCATATTTTCGTCCGAGGGAAACCCACGGGATGCCGTACGCATCAAGAAGCTGTCTTGCTGCAGGCAGATCCTTAACGGTGACTGTGATATCATGACCCCTGGATTTCAGTATGCTGATTGCATTCCTGAAGAGGTGCACCTGACCCGGATGTCCTATGTCAAAAAGCAGATTCACTTTCAGCCCTCAATGTTTTTACTGCCGGAAAGTCGCGCAATGACAGTGCTCCCTGCATAAACCTGCTCCCCTTCCCTGACCATAATCTCACAGTCGCGCGGAATGATCATGTCAAGCTGCGAGCCCCACCGTATCTTGCCAATAATCTTCCCCCGGGTCACATTGTCTCCGACCTGTGCCATTACAATGCAACGCTTCACTCCCCGGGCGGCTATCTGTACAATACCGGCCCTGATCCCGTCATTCCGCTCAATTATGACCGTGTTGCGCTCATTTGTAACGGTCGATGACGGGGTGTTGAGACCGATGGCCGTCCCGGGTGTATGCTTAATGAATGTGATCTTTCCGTCAACCGGCGACCGGTTCATGTGCACATCAAAAAGTGTCATTGCAATGCCGATAAGATAACATGGCCTGGTCAGAAGGTCAGTTTTTGTTATCTCGCTGAGATCTGCAATTCTCATCTTTTTAATTGTCACAGGCATCTGATTGACTTCCAGTTCCTTGATATAGATTACCCTCCCGTCAGCCGCTGAAACGATGTCATCGGGTCCACCGGGAACAATCCTTTCCGGATTCCTGAAGAACCTGTAAAAAAAGAGAAGAACAAAGAGGACCAGAATGATGAATCCGCTGACGAACGGCACAAGCATCCAGAACGGCATCTGTACAAGGCGATATACCAGCAGCGACAGAAGCGCTCCCGCAGCCCCGAGCATCAGATTGTCAGTATAGAGGTACTTCCTGTTGAACCCGCCCTTTGCAACCCAGAAGATAAACAGGGCTGATGACATCAGGAAACTGGCCAGAATTATAATAACTTGATTCATTTATTTACCCGGATGTAAGACTACCTTCTTTTGCGTGCAATATAAAACGAAAGCAGCAGCAGGGCAAAGGAAGGCAAAATATCCTTCCATGAAAAGACGGCATTGATCCGCTTTCCCTTCATCGATGCAAAATACTCCCCCGCCTTCAATTTCCCCGCCAGCATAGCCCTGATGCTGAACCATGTGTCAGTCAGGTAGTTGATCCATTTCACTCCCTTGGTGTAATCAGCCGGGAAGCTCACCTCATGACCGTTTGCCACCCTGTGGGCTATGACTGCATAATCAACCCCGCATGCTTTTGCCAGCCCCACCCACAGCCATGTGCGTGCATTCATCTCTATCAGCTTATAGCTGCCGTCTGCGGGATCCCTGATGTATTCAACCTCGCACACACCGCTGTAATTGAGCTTTTTCAGCAGCATGGCGGTTGGTTCCAGGCATTCCCGGCAATCAATGCTTTCAGCGAGGGTAGCGGTTCCAAACCTCCACGGATGCTCCCTCAGCTTTCTCCCGGCCCACCAGCAGCGGATGTCGCCGTTGGTACAGAAAGCGGTGAAGGAGACCGTGCGGTTCGTTCCGTCATAAGGAATAACCGTCTGCGTCAGGGTCTTGTCAATTTCGTAAACGCCGGAGATATGTTGCAACTGGTTGCGAAGCTCCTCAGGAGTGCCGGCCATCAACGCCTTTGCCTTCATAGCCTTGTAAAACGAAAGCCCGAATCGGCCACGGGTAATCACCGGGAACCTCATAGCCGGGGGAATCTCATCTTCAGCACTGCTGAAATAGCATGTGAAGGGGATGCTTATCCCGAGGCTGACAGAAATATCAAGCAGGTTCTTCTTGTCATAGATCAGATCAATAACCTCTGTTCCGGGAGTGATCAGCCTGAACACCTCACCCAGAGCCTGCCTGTTTCTGGCAATCGTATGAACCGCATGATCATTCGACGGCAGCAGCATCCATCCTTCAAGTCCTTCCCTGCGGGCGAGGTCAAGGAGAAAAACAGCCAGCTCATCAGCCTCAAAATCAGGGGAATAAAAAAACCCGGTGCAATACCGGGAGTACCTTGCCAGGCAGTTGTTTTTGTCAACCACAACTACCGGGATGCCAGCCTCACCGAGCGCCCTGGTGTTTGATAACCCCTGGACATGACCCTCGATGACGACTGCGCCATATGTCACGTTATTGACCTTTGATCCTTTATCCTGTGTCATAAATGCCGGATACCGTCCCCGTTACTCTCATTTTTCCGGCTATGAATTTACGGATTTATATATTTCGATGAGCCTCCCTGCAACAGAAGCTGAATCGAGTCCCAGGTCAAACAACCGCTCCCTGGCATTGATCTTCCCGCTACTGTCGAGGACCAGTGCCAGCTTGCCGGCAATTTCAGCAGCGTCATAAGAGGTTATGTGATACCCTGCAAGGCCTGAAACGTTCCCACGGACATCTCCGACATCAGTGCTCACCACCGCCAGGTTGCATGCCATCGCCTCCTTGACGGAATTGACGGATCCTTCCCATAATGAAGTGAGCAGCAACGCATCGGCAGCATTGTAATACAAAGGCATCCGGACGTGCGGGATACCGTGCGCAGCCAGCAGCATTGTGTCATCGCGGCCCAGCAATCTCACTGCCTCCTGTGCAAGCGCAAAATTCTTCTCTGCTCTGGACGGGTCAGCAACAAAAAGTACAATTCTCTTATCAGGAAGGTCAAGTTGTTTCCGTGCCTCGCTCCTGTCCGAAGGGAAGAAGAGACCGGTATCAACCCCGTTGGGAAGAACTGTAACATCACCCGCCCTCAGACGCTCTTTCATCGCCTCTGTCTTGACTATCACCTTCTTCCACCGGTATCGGCAGAAGAACCTTGTCAGCGGCAGGAGCCCGGGCATCCCCAGTACGTCACTTCCTGCCAGAGAGACCACCATCCTGTGCCTTCCTGCAAGTGATACAGCAAAGGCGGTAAGACTGTAATGAGCATGAACGAGGTCATAACCGCCCTTCCGGATCTTTTTCCGGATAGGAGGAATATTTCTGAGATATCCGGCTAAACCCCTCCCCCGGATGAAAAAAAAGTCAACCTCATGTCCCAGTTCCCTGAGAGTCTCTCCCTGGTGCACGGGATTCTTCAGAGGCACCTCCTCAGTACCGGCTTCCGGATCAGTTTCGCGGCTGTTGCCGCTGAGCACAAAGAGTATCCTCACTGGCCTGTTGCTTTCATTTTTTTACCAGGGAAAGGGCATGCTCCAGCCTGAGATCGTAACAAGCATTGCTGGCGAAATCACCGGCTTCGAACACCCACCTTCCTTCAATGCAGCGGTATCGCCCGGCGACGGAGTCAACCAGCATCTGGTATGGATCAGACTGCCCGAAGAAACACTGGACCTCATTCACAAGATATTGGCCGTCACTCTCAAACAGGTCTATTGATACGGAAGCGAGGCCCGTTTTTTCCGATATGTCACGAATGAATGTGAGCAGCGATTCCGGCACAGGGTCATAGCCTTTTATCAGGGTACCGCTCGATTTGTTGTTTCGGGCAATCTTCTTGTGGGCAAAAAATGAATCACCGATCCTGACACACCGCCACTCATAATCATGGGGTATGAACTTCTGGAAAATTACAAACCCTATCTGCGGATTGTCAAAGGAAGCCTTGTACTCCCCCAGCCTTTTCTTTACAAATCCCCTGGTGGATAACGCCTTAAGCAGCTTGGCTGACAACGAACCCTTCCTGAGCTTGGGCCCGGTTTTTACCCCGACTCCCTTGCTGAAAGCCAAAACAATATAATCACTTAACTCTTTCTCATTCCCGAGGAACCGCACCCCGTTCCCTGACGCCCCGATGTTCGTCTTGGCCACAAGCGGGAAGAGAATACCTGAAGCAGCATACTCAAGCGCCTCCTTCTCATTGAAAAATACCAACGTCTCCGGATGGGGAATGTTATTTGCCTTCAGCCAGTCGCTGAGTAACCTCTTGTTCTCGTAAATGAGCACCTCGTTCAGCGAGGGATAGACCGGAACACCTGAATAGTTGTAAAGTATGTACGCCCTTTCGTCATAGAGCCGCTTGTATCTCTCCGTCCTTCCCGGGGGTCTGAGCAGCACCAGGTCATATCGCGCAGAGCGAAATCTGTCCAGCCATTCAGCCGAGGTGATGTCAATCACATCATGATCGATCTCATCCTGGCGTCTCAGGCAGGCCTCAACCCACGGCAGGTGATCATCGGCCGACTCATTCCTGAATATTGCAATCCTCTTTTTCATCATCTGTTGCCGAACATCATATTGAACGTCACAATGTCTGAATACTTGTGCAGGTGTTTCTCCGTCAGCGGAAAATTCAGTTTCTCCACGTTCGCGCATGCCTGATCAACATCATACAAATCCCTTGCGGGAGAGCCTTCTGCAGCTGCTTCACCGAGTGCTCCGTCAAGAAACTCACCGTACTCCGTTCCATAAATGAACGAGGAAGGGTATTCTCTCCGTTCTGTCAGGTACCTGAATCCCTTGATTATGCTCCATGGCACCGGCCCGAGAAGGTATTCACTGTTGCTGTATGAACCCCGTTTCCCGAAGGGCACACTGTCAAGCTCCGGGTAAAGCAGATGCTGCAACTTCATGTTCAGGCTGAAGAGGTTGTGCCTCTTAACGGGATTTGTTGTTGACGCATCCCGGTACAGGAAGCTTTGCCTGCTTCTG
>CAZHAI010000053.1:0-10055 GCA_964530645.1 uncultured Rikenella sp.
CTCAGGCAGCAATATCCCCGCCACAATACGGGCGATTGAGGAAAAGTGGATGGAATTTGCTCCTGACATGCCTTTTCAGTATGAATTCTTCACCGACTCCTGGAACAACCTGTATAATTCTGAGATGAAGACCGGAAAAATCTTTCTCCTGTTTTCTCTCCTGGCAGTATTCATTGCCTGCCTGGGACTGATAGGACTGGTTGCATTCATGACCAACAAAAGGACCAGGGAGATAGGCATCAGGAAGACATACGGAGCTACCGCGCCGGTTGTACTCGGCCTACTGATAAAGGAGACGGTGATACTCATTATGATTGCTTCCCTGATAGCCTGGCCCGTCGCATACTTCGGTTCAAAATACTGGATGGAAAGCTTTGCGGACAAGGCATCTGTCAGTCCGCTGATCTATTTCCTGGCGACAGTTGTTGTAATTTCTGTCGGCTTCATATCAGTCATTTACCAGACTCTCAGGGCTGCAAACTACAACCCGGCCCGGGCGCTGAGGGCTGATTAGAAGAGGACTAATCCTAATGAGCGAAATACAGATCTGCTTCAACAGACAGTCCTTATATCAGACATTCCTCGGGGTCCTGCCATAAATGCAGAATACTATCATCAGCAAAAAGGCAAGAAAGGCCATTGACGCACCAAAGTAAAAGGGGGCAGCTGACCCGGCCTTGTCATACAGCACCCCGGCGATTATGCTGGCAGGCAGCAGGGTTATTCCAAGTATTGCATTATAAATGCCAAGACCTGTGCCCTTCTTGTTTTTGTCAGTGATATCCGTGACAAAAGCCTTCTGAATGCCGTCAGTAGCAGCGGAATAGAGACCGTACAGGGCAAAAAGCAGTGTTATTGCAGTTGTATCGGAGGTTCTGCCAAACCAGTAGTATACCAGGGTATATACAAGGAATCCGGCTACAAGTATTTTCTCCTTCCCTACCCTGTCGGAAAGAGTGCCCAGTGGAATTGCGGCAATGACTGCTACAGTGTTTGTAATCAGATAGACCAAAGGGATGAATGCGACCTTTATCCCGGCCTCGTTAGCCTTGACCAGCAGGAGGGCATCGGTAGAGTTCCCAAGGGTGAAGATGAAGATGATCGCCAGAAAGAGGTAATATCTTCTTGAAAAGTCCCTGAACCGGAACTTCTGAAAGAGTTCAGCCTTGCTTTTCCTTATCTCCCTTATTCCGAAGATAATGACGAATATGCCCAGCATAGCAGGGATCCCTGCCAGTATGAAGATAAGCCTGTAGTTGCCCGGAAAGAGGCTCAAAAGCGCAAACGCCAGCAGGGGACCGGCAATGGCTCCGCTGTTGTCCATTGCTTTCTGAAGGCCAAAACTCCTGCCCGTCTCATTGTTTGTGACCGACCCTGCAATGAGACTGTCGCGGGGAGCTGTCCTGATTCCCTTTCCAAACCTTTCAGCAAATCGAAGGATCAGGACATGCATCGGGGAGACGACGAAGGCATACAGCGGCAGGATGATGGCTGAGAGAGCATAGCCAATCAGCATGAAGGGCTTGTTTTTCCCGATTTTGTCGCTCCAGAAACCTGACAGCCCCTTGATAAGGGAAGCAGTGCTTTCAGCCACCCCTTCTATAAGCCCGAGACTTGCCTTGGAGGCACCAATCGACATGAGAAACATCGGCATAACCGAGTAGATCATCTTGACCGATGTGTCGGTAAGGAAACTGGTAAGACCGGTGAAAAGTATGTTCCGGGGATACCCTAAGATTTTCCGGTCTGCGGTCCTGTAAGTCATTCTATCCTTAGCAAGAAGAAAGGTACCTCATTGTTCCCGAGGCTATTTCTCGTCGCTTTTTACACCATTGATCCTGAACAGTTTGAACAGCTCAACTATAACTATCGGAGCAAGCGACATCAGGATAACGATAATCCAGTGTTCACGGTCCATGACTGCCAGGCTGAATGCGTCACGTATCGGCGGCACGAGGAGTACAATCAGGCCGATGACTGCAGATGCGAAAATAGCCCCGATCAGGAGTTTGTTGTTCAAAGGATTGGTCCTGAATGATGAAAGTGCATTTGAATGAAGGTTGCGTACATGAACCAGCTGTGCGAACATGAGAGTGGCAAAGGCCATTGTCCGGCCAAGGACCTCTCCGCCGTCATGCAGCCCCAGAATATAAGACACCAGCGGAATGCATCCTATCATAAGGCCCTGGTACATCACCCTCCAGATCATTCCTTTCGTCATAAAACCTTTTTTGGAATTCCTGGGTTTGCGGTTCATTATTCCCTTCTCCGGAGGATCGACGCTGAGCGCAAGTGCCGGCAGACTGTCTGTGACCAGGTTGATCCACAATATGTGTATCGGCAACAGGGGCATACCCATATTGAATATAGATGTGACAAGGATAAGGAATATCTCGCCCACATTGGTTGACAGGAGGTACTGTATGACCTTCAGTATGTTGTCATAGATCCGGCGGCCCTCCTCCACAGCGGAGACGATTGTAGCAAAATTATCATCCGTCAGTATCATATCAGCAGCACCCTTGGCCACATCGGTTCCGACAATGCCCATGGCAGCCCCTATGTCAGCCTGTTTTAGTGCCGGGGCATCGTTGACGCCGTCGCCGGTCATGGCTACCACCTCGCTGTGACTCTGCCAAGCCTTGACGATGCGTACCTTATGCTCGGGGGCGACCCTGGCATAAACCGAAAACCTGGAGACAGTCTCATTGAGCTCCTGGTCGGAGATTTTCTCAAGTTCAGAACCGGTGATGGCTATATCACCGTCCCTGTAGATGCCGATTTCACGTGCTATCGCAAGTGCAGTTGTCTTGTGGTCACCGGTAATCATCACCGCCCGTATTCCTGCCGTGTTGCATTTAGCTACTGCATCAAGCACCTCCGGCCGGGCAGGATCGATCATACCAAGCAGGCCGATGAAAATAAGACCGTTCTCCAACTGTCCGATGGTGACATGCTGTGGGGCTTCCGGGCAATCCTTGTAAGCCATGGCCAGTACCCGCAAAGCCGCATTGGCCATTTTCTCATTGGCATTACGGATCTCCTCCGTATCTGCCTGGTTAAGAGGTCTGATATCTCCGTTTATCACAATCTTGTCACATACGCTGAGCACCTCATCAAGCCCTCCCTTTACATTAACCCTGGTGCTGCTTTCCGACATCCGGTTGACGGTAGTCATGCGTTTTCTCTCCGAGTCGAAGGGTATTTCCGCAACCCTGGGGTATTTCTTCTCAACCTCCTCCTTATGCACACCGTAGAGCAGCCCGAAGTCCAGCAGCGCAGTCTCGGTAGGATCGCCGGTAAATGAGATTGTACCGTTATCATCCTTTTTCATGGAAGCATCGGCGCACAGGACTGAGATTGCAAGAAGCCTCTCTTCCTCTGCATTGAGAGTGGTGCCGGGGGCGCTCCTGTTTATCTGGTCATGTTTATGGTTGACGAAAGCTTCAACAACGGTCATCTTGTTCTGCGTCAGCGTTCCTGTCTTGTCAGAACAGATGACTGTGGCGCTGCCGAGGGTCTCAACCGAGGGAAGTGTGCGGATGATCGCATTCTTCTTCACCATCCGCTGTACTCCAATTGCAAGGACGATCGTCGAAACAGCCGGAAGCCCTTCAGGTATGGCCGCCACAGCAAGGGTGACCGCTGTCATGAACATGCTCAACACCGAATTGCCGTATAGGACACCCACAAGGAAGATAAGGCCGCAGATGCCAAGGGCCGCAAGTCCGAGGACCTTCCCCAACTGGTTCAGACGCCTGCTCATCGGAGTCTCCATATCCTCGGCATGCTGCAGCATGCTGGCAATCTTGCCAACCTCCGTCTCCATGCCTGTGTTGACAACAATTCCGCGGCCACGGCCGTATGTTACCATACTGCTCGAATATGCCATATTTGTCCGGTCACCCAGGGAAATATCCTCACCGGGAATGGCCCCGGTCTGCTTATCAACTGGCATTGACTCCCCTGTCAGTGAAGATTCCTGAATCTTAAGGTTGATTGCCTCTGACAGACGCAGGTCTGCCGGTATCACCGAACCCGTCTCAAGAATTACAACGTCGCCCGGAACAAGATACCGTGTGGCAAGCTCAGAGACAGACCCGTCACGCAGTACCTTTGATGCCGGAGCAGCCATGCTTTTCAGCGCTTCGAGCGATGTCTCCGCCCTCTTCTCCTGGATAGCGCCTATCAGTGCATTGACGACAAGAATGCCAAGTATCACAAAAGTGTCAAGCAATCCTTCTCCCTCCATGACTCCAACCACACCCGATATTGCGGCGGCCACCAGGAGAATAATGATCATTAGGCTTTTGAACTGGGCAAAAAACATCATAATTATGCTCTTCCTGCCTTTTTCCTCAAGTATATTGTAACCATATTCCTCAAGTCTCTGCCTTGCCTCAGCAGATGACAATCCCGCCGTATCACTTGTCTTTAGCTGATCCCTGATATCGTTTATCCCCTGGTTGTAAAAGTTTGCCATGACTCTCTCATCGATATATGTGATCTGCAAATTTAGGTTGAATTAATGAGGAATGGCTGGCAGGAAACTGATTATTACTTCTGGAAATACAAAAGCGGAATCTGACCCGACCGGTCAGACTTATTGTCAGACCACTGGCAGGAATCTGACCCGACCGGTCAGACTGCTTGTCAGACCACGGGCAAGAATCTGACCCGACCGGTCAGACTACTTAAGATGACAGCCGGAGGCTATTCTGTCTTGATTGATTCGGCCGGGTTGGTCACAGCTGCCTGGTAAGCCTTGTAACTAATTGTCACAAAGGTTATAACAAGCGTCAGTAATCCTGCAAGTATAAACACAACGGCTCCCATGCTGCTTCGGTATACATAGTTTTCAAGCCAGTTACTCATAAAGTAGTATGCTATGGGAAATGCCAGTACGATGGAGATAAGTGACAGAACTATGAACTCCCTGGTAACCAGCTTCATTATTGTGCCCTCACTTGCACCAAAGACTTTTCTTATCCCTATCTCCCTGGTACGCTGTTCTACTGTGTATGAAGCCAGTCCGAAGAGACCGAGACATGCTATAAGAATTGCCAGGATAGTGAACAGGGTAAAGATCAGTCCGCGCTTCTCATCTGACTCGAACTGCCTGTTGAACCGCTCCGTCAGGAATGCATAACTGTATGGCTGGTCCGGGAATACTTCCTTCCAGCTTGATTCAATGTGGCTGAGAGTTTGTTCAATATTGTCCTCACTGATCTTGACATAGACGATATTGTTAATCGTCCGGTAAGCCAGTAGCAGAGATTCAATCTCGTTGTACATTCCGGTCTGATGATAATCTTTCATCACACCTACTACCCGGGCCCTCAAAGTGTTTTCATCACCTGCCTCAATTTTTTTGCCTATCGGATCATTCCATCCCATTCGCTTTACAAATGTTTCATTCACGATAACTCCGGATAGAGTATCAGAAGGCATATCCTCCTGGAATTCACGTCCCAGCACCATCTTTATGCCCAATGCCTCAACAAAATCATGATCGGCAATTGCAAAGTTAATACCACGTTGTGTCATGCCCTGGTCGGTTTCGACGTTGAAGAGAAGCTTACCTGAGCCCTCACCTACCCGGCTGGAGGTGGAGGAAACATAGAGCACATTGGGATTTTCAAGCAAGGCCTGTTTCAGGACAGGGTATTTCCTGGCCATCGGTCCGTTCAGGTCAAGGCTGAGAACATTTTCCTGGTCGAATCCCTGGTCCATTGTCTTCAGGTAATTTAGTTGCCTGAAAACGATCAGTGTACATACTATCATTATAACCGAAACCGTAAACTGTATGACAACCAGTATTTTACGGAACATACTTCCAGCAGAGCCCTGGGTTATCTCACCTTTAAGGACCGTTATGGGACTGAATCTTGAAAGGAAGAATGCCGGATAGCTTCCGCCGATGATTCCAACCAGGAGAATCACCGCCACCAGGCTTATCAGTACAACGGGACTGTATAAAACATTCAGGTCAAATGACTTACCGGCTAATAGATTGAACTTCGGAAGCAGAGCCATTAGCAAGACAATGCTTATTATCAGTGATATAAGGGTAAATATGGTGGATTCCGAAAGAAACTGCAACACCAGCGGGCCGCGTCGTGATCCGACAACTTTTCTCAGGCCTACCTCGCGGGCCCGGCTGGATGAGCGGGCAGTTGCCAGATTCATGTAATTCATTGCAGCAATCAGAACCAGGAAGATGGCTACAATGGCAAATATATATACATATGTTATGCTCCCGGTTGGCTCAGGCTCACCTGACTTTGTTGAGTACAGATGTATTTCCTTAATAGGCTCAAGAAGATACTCTACCTTCACGTTAACCGGTCCGAATATGGGTTCCACATATGATGTGAAAATCCCCTGCAACTTTTTCTCAAAAGCTTTTACATCAAGTCCTTCCGGGAAGAGCAGGTATGTAAACACCCCGAAATTTCCCCATGAGCCGATCTGCTCCGGGAGATTGGTTCATGAGGCGAGGGCTCCAAACCTGAAGTGGGAGTTGAAAGGCACATCTTCAATTATCCCGGTTACCTCATAGGTCGTATTACCTTCCGTGAGAGTTTTGCCTATCGGATCACTGTTGCCAAAATACCTCGCGGCAACAGTCTCTGTCAGAACGATCTTATTAGGCGCCAGCAGTGCACCCCTCGCATCCCCTCTTAGAACCTTGTATGTGAAGATATCAAACAGCGCCGAATCGGCATAGAAAAAGTCTTCCTCAACAAACTCCTTGTCTTCATACTTGTACAGCGCACGCGGCATATTGATGAACCTGACATATGCCTCCACCTCAGGGTAATCCTGCGCAACCTGAGGCCCGAAAGGTATCTGTGCAACAATCCAGGTGAACTGATCATCTGTCTCGGTTATCTTGGATGAGACCCGGTAGATCCTGTCAGCCTTTTCGTGATAACGGTCATAACTCACTTCATCAGCGACGTAGATAAGAAGAAAAAGCGCACTGGTTATCCCGAGAGTGAGCCCGAGAACATTGAGAAAACTGTAGCCGGGATGCTTCAATATGTGTCTGACGGCTGTCTTGACCAGGTTCTTGAACATATGCTTCGATTTTAAACATAAAATTATACCTAATAGATTAACCAACTGCTTTAGGGAGATTAATTATTGCCTGATTAACAGAATATTAACCTGAGGTCAATTGCATGACTGTATGATTTTTTTACACTTTCCGTATGATTTTTTTACACTTTCTCAGTTGTTTTGATTTTCATCGCATTGATTATCTGATTATTACACGAGTGGCACGCTCTTTGGACTGCTCTTTGGAAAAATTGAGGACAGAAATGAAGTATCTGATATGTATAGTTTTGGTTCTGACAGCTGTTTTTCCGCGTGAACTTTACGCTCAGGGTGAAAAATGGACCCTCGGAGATTGCATTGCATATGCTTTGGAAAATAATATAGGGCTTCAAAGACAGGAGCTGCTTACCGAAAGTGCAGCCGTGAACCTTACAAAATCAAGGATGGATCTCCTGCCGGATCTAAACCTGGGCTCTGATGCCCGTGTCGGCTTCGGGAGGTCAATAGACCCGGTTACCAACCTGATCACTTTCAAGCAGAATGTCAGCAACTCATATTCGTTGAATTCTTCGATAGAACTATTCCGCGGTTTCACCACACTGAATACAATCTCAGCCGGCAAATTTATGTTGAAAGCAGGACTGGAAGCAGAAAAGGTCGCCCGGAATACTCTTATTGTGGAGATAATGGGGCAGTACTACCAGGTCACCTACGCCAAAGGGCTGGAGGCAGCAGCAAAGATGCAGATGGAACTGTCCGGGAAACAACTCTACAGGATCACCAGGATGGTGGAGACCGGAAAGGAATCAGTTTCACGAAAATATGAGATGGAGAGTCAGGCATCGGGCGACAGGCTTACCTGGACAATCGCTCAGAACAATGCCAGCCAGGCCGTGACACAGCTGAAACAGATGTTGCAGTTACCGTCAGGTGACGACTTTGACATCCAACTCCCGGGGCTTGACGGGTTACTTATCACAGACAAAGGGTTCGCACCAGACAGCATATATTATGTGGCATCGCAGGTTCTGCCCCGGCTCAAAGCCATTGAATATGAACTGGAAGCATCTGAGAAACAGCTTGCTGCCGCCAGGGGCCAGCTGGCCCCCGGCCTCTCGGCTGGCGGTGCTATCTTCACAGGTTATTATAAAGTCCTTGGTGAAGATGCAGCAGAGCAGGCCTCATTCTCCAGCCAGCTAAAGAACAACAACAGCCAGGCTGTGTACCTCTCGCTTAACATCCCTATCTTCAACAGGTATTCCGCCAGCAGGAATATCAAACTGGCAAAGATCCGGAAGAGTGACACTGAGCTCCGCCTTGAACTGGAGAAGAATAACCTCTATACGGAGATAGAAAATGCGTGCCTGAGCTACAACCGCGGTAAGCAGGAGTACCTTGCTGCAGAAGCCAATCTTGAGTTCAACAGGAAATCCTATAATGCCGTTGAAAAGAAATTTGAATCCGGACTGGTAGACGTAACTGATTATTCTGCAGCCAGAACTACCTTATTCTCTGCAGAGACGGAGGCCCTCAGAACAAAACTGCAACTAATGATACGTGAACTTACGATCCGGTTCTTTTTAACCGGAGAGTACGAAAACCTGATAATTAATTAATCTCAAATCGAAATATAATGGATACGCCTCTTGAAAGAATGGACAAACCTATAGAGAAGAAGAAGGGCCTGCGTGGTAAGCACATCGCCTGGATGGCGGGAGCCATAGCATTTGGTGTACTGATGTATATGGCTTTCTTCGCAGACCGAACCTCCACTTACAGGGTGGAGAAGGATAAGCTTATAATCGAGACTGTATCGGAGAACGTCTTCAATGATTACATAACCGTGCCGGGAACCGTAGAGCCTATCAGTACAATATTCCTCGATGCGCAGGAAGGCGGTCGCGTTGAAGAGATTCTTATTGAGGAGGGATCAATGGTCAGAGAGGGCGACATCATCCTGAAGCTCTCCAACCCGGACCTCTACCTCAACATACTCGACAGCGAAGCACAACTGGCAGAGAAGGAGAACTTTCTGAGGAACACCCAGATAGCCATGGAGCAGGACAGGTTGCAGATCAAACGCGAATTGCTGAATCTGAAATACGACATTGAGAGAAAAAAACGCAATTATGACCAGAACCGGATGCTGATGAAAGACAGCCTCATCTCGGTGGAGGAGTTCATCCGCTCAAAGGAGGATCTCGATATGGCAATACAGTCGGAGGAGCTTTTCGTTGAGAGGCAGAAACAGGATTCTGTTTTCCGCTCGGTTCAGGTCGACAACCTGAAAAATAACCTCGATAACATGCGCAAAAACCTGGCGCTCGTCAGGTACAGGATGGAAAACCTGAATGTACGGGCCACTGTTGACGGCCAGCTGGGACTGCTGGTGCCCGAGATAGGTCAGTCGATCTCCAGGGGCGCCAACATGGGCCAGATTAATGTACTTACTTCATTCAAGGTGACGGCCCAGATAGACGAACATTATATAGACAGGATACGTACCGGACTCACCGCAACCCTTGACAGACAGGGCAATGCCTTTAACCTGGCAGTGCGCAGGGTATACCCCGAAGTGCGTAACGGAACCTTCAAAATAGATATGGTCTTTGCTGACACAATACCGGAAAACATACGGACAGGCCAGACCTATTATACAAGTCTTCAGCTGGGACAACCCAAAACTGCAATACTGGTGCCGATAGGGGGCTTCTTCCAGGAAACCGGAGGGCAGTGGATATACGTCGTCGATCCTTCAGAATCATATGCCACCCGGAGAGATATCTCAACCGGTAGGAAAAACCCAAAATATTATGAGATACTGGAAGGATTGCAACAGGGAGAAAAGGTAATCATCTCAGGATATGAGACCTTCGGGAAGAATGAAAAACTGGTTTTTAAAAACAGTAAATAACAATAAATTTTGAAATCATGATCAAGACAAATGATTTGACAAAGGTCTTCCGCACGGAAGAGGTGGAGACGACAGC
>CAZHAI010000054.1:0-10025 GCA_964530645.1 uncultured Rikenella sp.
AATGAATACTCATCGGCACGGGAATTCATGATCAGGAAAGGGATGGAACTGGGGCTTACGCCAGCGTGAAGCTTATCTGCGCGTCATACTGACTATTACGGGAAGATGATCCGAATAACCCCCTGACCACCTGTAACCTCCGTAGGTAGGAAACGGCTTGACACCCGGGTAGGTTTCATCTTCAATTAAAAGAAATGGAGCATCAACCACACGGAAACTGCCGGGTCCTGTATGCCAGGCCCCCGTGGAATCCGCCATGGAAGGTGAGACCAGTACATTGTCTATCATCTCCCATTTGCCCTGGTATTTGTATGACCCTTTCCCATTGCCGGCCTGTCCGGCGGAGAGATTTAGCAGATTAGCGGTTTTTGTCAACATTGACATCAGGTCATCTTCCGGCGTGGCATTGAAGTCACCCATTACTATAATCGCAGCACTTCCGCCTGAAGATCTCAGGATGGAATCAACCCTGCTCGCTGCCAGCATTATAATCCTCTCCCTCAGGCCCTCAGCGGCAAGCACTCCGCCCCTTCGGGAGGGGAGGTGACAGAGGACCATGTGAAGAGTGTCTGCATCTTCGGTAACTTTGACATAGAGAAGGTTACGCGTCGCGATCTGTATACTGTCGGGAGTGTCCGGGAGCCATGCCCTTGCATCGGCAACCCGGAAACGATCGCGTCTGTAGAGCAGTGCAACGTCAATACCCCGCGGATCAGGCGACTCCCGGTGCACGATGCCGTAGTTCCCGGCTGAGAGGATGGTACCGAAGACGAGATCCTTCAGAACCTCTTCGTTTTCCACCTCGCACAGCCCGATAAGCGCCGGAAGTTCCCACTCCCCCGCGGCAGCAATAGAGCGGGCAACGGCGTTCAGCTTCTTATGATACCTTGATGCTGTCCACCGTCTCTCTCCCCCTGGCAGAAACTCCTCATCGTTCTTAACCGTATCGTCAACCGTGTCAAACAGGTTTTCAACATTATAGAACATCACACTGAACTCCTGCGCGGGTGACTGTGTAACGCTCAACATGAATAACAGGGCTAGTGTGATGGCGGCTTTCATGACCGGATTATTCTGTCACTCTTCCTTCTCTTTCCTCTTCTCACCGGGCTGTCTCTCGAATGCCCCTATATCAGGTCCGGCTCCCGTGGGCCGGGGCTTGTTCCTTATATCTAAGGCCCAGATTGCCATCTCGGTCCTGCCTGCAAGGTCAAGGAGGGGTGAGAGTGAATCAGGCCTGAAATCCCAGGCTGCCTCATCGATAAAACGGGGCAAGGGAGTGGTGATTACATTGCGAAACAGGGTGGTTGAGTACCAGCTGGCAGCCATTGTGTCAACCTTAATCAGGGAGCTGTCTGCACGGAACCTGAAGGCAGCATCTGCGGCAGAAGCGTCTATCAGCATCTCATTGCTGAGGTTGCCGCTGATGACTGTATTGACTACCGAGACTGACGGCATCACCCCGTCGCCCGGCGAAATAAGGAGTGCCGGCTCAGTACGGTGGCTGTACTCCCACCTGTTACTCAGGGTACAGTGAATGAACTCATAACTGCCTCCTTCCGTCAGTGACACCGTGCTGAATCCTGAATGGGCAAAGACCGAATTGACGGCAAAAAGCTCCGCATGGCGGGCTGCCAGGGACGCAACCGAGTTATGAATGAGCACGGTCCCGTTCATACTAAGGTCTGGAGGGGAGGCGATCTCGCCTTCCATCAAAACGGCTATTTCACTATTTCTTATATCCGTATGATTCAGTACGTTGCCGCGACTGCAGCTGAGAAACCTAAGCCCTTTCCAACGTCCGGGCACATCCTCGTAATCCTTTTCCAGCCGGTCAGTAGCAAAGATGATCCGCCTGTCAGGCGTACCGTTGGAATGAATCGTTCCTGCTACAGTGACAGAGGCTCCGTGATGCATATAAACCCTGGTGCCGGGATTGATAGTAAGGGTAACAAGCGTGTCAATCAGTAGGGCGTCATTGATAACATAAGGTTTACCCTCTGTCCAGACGGTATTGCTTAGAACATCTCCGTCAACAAGCGTTATATCCTGTCCCCAGGCCTCGAGAATTACTCGTCGCGGAACGTTTCCCGAAAGAAAGTTCACCGAATCAAGAACGGATACCGGCTGATCGCCTCCTGTGGGATCAATCAATACTTCAACAAAGATGAAAATGCTGTCGCCTTTAGCTAAAATAACGTCATTGGCTTCCGTAACAGCCTCACCGTCAATATTCAGTTTGAAAGGTGAGGTTCCGGCCCCGCCCAGCCAGATGCGGTCAATCAGAAGCGGTTCATCTTCAAGGTTTAGAACACTAAACTCTAGTGTAGCCGACCCAAAACCCGAAAAAACAGTGTCAAATGAAATTGTATCCGATGAGAAACCGAGGCGTCCGCTGACCGGCCCGGCAAGCGGGTCACAGCCCAGGCAGGCCGCAGCAACCAGGACAAAGAATATGATGTTTCGCATCAGTACTTATTGATCCACCTGTATCGCCTCGGGTTGTCGCCGAAGCGCGCCATAACTGTCAGTTCATGTGTTCCGTAAGTGTAACTGCGAATCTCTGACATGGTGAAATCAAAGGCATAGCCGAGATAAAACCTGTCCACCTTGACTCCGGCAAGCAGGATAACGGCATCGCCAGTCCGGTATGACAGCCCAAGCCAATAGTCATCCTTGTAATATACCCTTCCCGTCAGGTCAACCTGGAAAGACTTGAAAACCATGTCAGATGATTTGATCATTACAGACGGCTCAATGATCCAGTCCACTCCCGGGTAGAGTCTTATTCCTCCCGTAAGGAAATAATGACCAAGCTGCGAGCGGCCGTTATCACCACCGTTGCCAATCATGAAGGATCCCCTGAAGAGGTTTGTCATGGCAAATCCGGCATAATAATTCCTGGTCATGTAGCTTACGCCGAAGTTGGCATCGGGGATGTAAACTACCTGGTCATAGTTATTAAGCAGGTCATCCTGTACATCTTCCGGCATTACCGCCCCGTTTATGTCAACATAGTACTGGTACGCGCTGAGAGAGATACCGAACGACAGTTGCTGATCAATGCCGATGGGCAGATGATAGGCATAGGCCAGTTGCATACCGGTCCGGTGCATGATGCCATTATGATCCGAGAACAGGTAACCGCCTACTCCTACCCTGCCTCCCTTGGTCGGTCTGTCAATCTTCTTCCTGACTGCCGTTGATTTAGTTATATAACTGTCATTCAGAATCCTGGTCTGGAAAGCGGCAGCATATGTACTGGGTGCCTCAGGCAGATTCAGCCACTGTTCGCGGACAGTCAGGCCAAAGGTGGTATAGTAGTCGCTGCCGGCATAAGAAGGATTAATCAGGAACCCGTTCATTATGTACTGACTGTACAGTGGAAACTGCTGTGCCGACAGAACAGGCATAACCGCCAGAAGGCCAAGAACTGCTATTATTTTCAATGGTTTCATATCTCCTTCCGGTTATCTGGTTATTTGCTGATAATAGAGATTATCCCTGTTCGCGGCTCTGATCCGTCGTTCAGGTGAATTACATAGTGATACGAGTCGTTGGGCAGCAATTTGCCGTTATAGGTTCCGTCCCATTGATCAGTGGCATTCCTGGTGTTGTATACAAGCTTTCCCCAGCGGGTATAGACAAAAATCTCTGCATCAGGATACAGTTCCGCGTTGCGAAGATGCCAGGTATCATTCCGTCCGTCTCCGTTGGGTGTGATGATCTCGTATACCCGCAGGCAGTCGTAACCTTCCACGCCAATGGTTACCTCGAAGCTCTGTTCACACCCGTTCCCGTCTGTTACAGTGACAGAATAGTCCCCGGGAAGTATCGAAGTACGGTCGGCCGTAGCCGCCTCGTCATTCCAGAGGTATGTCAGCGTCCCGGAGCCTCCGGTTACTGTCAGATCAATACTGCCGTCAGGAATATCCGGGCAGGAGGCTTCTGTTGCGGTTGCCGTGATAACAACAGGGTCAGGGGCTGTAAGTGTGTAAGTGGCGGTTTTGGTACAGAGTCCGGCATCTGTTACAGTCAGGCTATACACACCTGCACCCAGGCCGGTAAGAGAAGACTCATCTGAAATAAATCCACCGGGTCCTGTCCAGTTGAACTCAAGCGGGGGTGTACCACCCTGCGCCGTGACTGCTATTGATCCGTCTGTTGATTCGGAACAGGTGACTCCGTAACCGCCGTAATCTGAAAGAACAGCGCCGGTGATCACTATCGGATCAGGCTCCGTGATAACCTCAATGAAGCTGTAACTGGCGCAGGTGTTCAGGTCAGTGACTGTAAGAGTATAGGTGCCCGGAGAGAGGCCCGTAATCGTTGCCACAGATGATGTCCATCCGCCAGGACCGGTCCAGCTGATGCTGTAAGGCTGAGTGCCGCCGGCAAGGGTGGCGTTGATTGAACCGTCCGAGGCACCGTTGCAGGTAACGTTGCTGGTTCCGTCAATCACAGCGGTGAACGGCAGTGGTTCAGTTATCTCCAGGGTCGTATCGGAACCGCATCCATTGGCATCTCTGACTTCAAACAGGTAGGTCCCGGCTGCCAGCCCGGTGAAATCACCTGAGGGCTGGAATGGGGCTCCGTCAACGCTGAATGTGTATGGTGCCAGGCCTCCTGTGACACCGAGACGTATCACACCGTCAGTAAGACCATTGCAGGTTATCTGGAGATGTTCAGTGACATTAATCACAGGGAGCTGATTTATGGTTATTATGGCTGATGAGGTAGCCTGGCTGCAGGTTCCGCCTCCTGTGACAGTCATTGTAAGTATAATTGATCCTGATGTATGGTCGGCAGCACTGAAAGTGTAATATGGATTATCAGCAGTGTTGTCATCAAAGGTGCCGGTGCCGCTGCTGCTCCAACTCACAGTACCGGTTGTGTGGAATGCTCCGGTAACCTGGAATCCTGATTCCGAGCCGCATACCGCAGCATCAGGTCCCGCATCGAAAGGTGACGGTGCAGGATCTGTAACAGTTACGGTTGAATTGCATGTCGCAGTATTACCGCTTGCATCTGTGGCTGTGACTGTAACCGCGACATTTCCCAGATCTGCACAGTTAAAAGCATTCCTGCTCAGGGTGACAGAGGCAAGGGCGCAATTATCTGTTGGCAGGGCTGCCAGAAGGTCTGAGACGTTGATGGTTGCATTGCCTGAGGCATCAAGGACGACTGAAAAATCCTTGCAACTGATAACAGGCGGTTCAGTGTCATTAACCGTTACGGTGAAGGTGCATGTCGAAATCATTCCGTCAGCGTCGGTGGATGTATAGACAACTGTTGTCACCCCTGCCGGAAAGGTTGCACCGGGAAGATGGGTCGAAACCATTGGCGCAGTTGACAATGGTGACGTCCAGGTTGCAATTGCCGAGCATGTGCCGGGAGCTGTGCTTACAGTTATATTTGCCGGACAACCAGTTATTACAGGAGGATCATTGTCTTCGATATTGACAGTGACATTCTGACCGGACAGGGCATCAAAGCTGTCGTCCGACAATGCCTGGTTTACGGTCACAGCAATCATATCGGTGCGGTCCGTGTCAAGGGCATCCTCAACGGCAGTGACCAGGACCACTGCAGGCACAGACCAGTTCGCCGGTGTGATTATCACCTGTGCAGGATGAACTGTATTTACGGGTGCTGCGTTGACGAGATTAAATACAACATCCGTAAGCGGTTGTGCGGTGAGTGTAATTGTGAACTGACCTGCCGGGCCGCCTTCATTAATTGTGAGGGAGAGAGGAGCTACAATGAAACCGGCCAGGTCATCATTGGTGGCATTGACATTAACGGTTGCGGTGACACCGTCATAACCGTCATCAGACAGAGCATTATTGACAGCAAGTGAAATTGTCGTCGATACATCGGGGACCGTGTTGTTGTTGACTCCCGTTACAGTAATTGTCTGCGGAACATTGTAATTGGCCGTTGTAAAGGTCAGTTGCGGAATGTTAATCGTAGCCACAGCAGTGTTGTTGCTGACCAGGTCCACCACCACACTGCCTGATGAAGGTGCTGCTGAGAGCGCCACAGTAAAGAGAGCAGTGCCGTTTTCGGCAACAGTTACACTGACAGGGTTGACCACGATTGAAGCAACGTCATTGTTCACGATCGTGACAGGGATATTGATGTCCGGCAGAGGATCGAAAGGATCATATGACAGCGCATCATTCACAGACAGAATAACATTATCCGCCTGATTGCCAAGAGCAACATTCTCAACCGACTGAAGTGTGATTACCTGGTGGACTGAAAAGTTTGATGAATTGAATGTAAGTGTCACCGGGCTGATATTGAGCAGTCCCGCCATCAGGGTTGATACGTTGATTGTAACGGGACCTGCAGGTGCGTTTGACAGCCATACCTCGATGGTGGCTGTGGATCCCTCGGCCATGCTCACTGCCGCAGGTGAATAGAGTATGGTTGGAATATCATCGTCATCGATTGTGATTACGGCCGGTGTGGCGTTCACTGACACAACCGGTGACCCTGAAACGCCTGTGATCGTCACCCGGACCGTCTCGTCCACCTCGACAATGAGATCAGCGACGGAGGTAAGTGTAAGGTTGTATGTAATCGCCCCTGCTTGCATTACAAACGAGCCTGAAAGAGCAACGAAGTCTGTCCCAGATGTGGCTGTGCCGGCAACTGCATATGAGACAGTCCTTGCCGTTGATACAGGATTGCTGAACGCAAATGCGAATGTACCGGTTCCTGCTGCTGCCGGACCTCCCTCGGCAATTACCGGAGTTGTTGCGGAAACACTGGCTGTCGAGCTGTCGTCATTGAGGATTGTGTAAACGGAGTTGACCGTCGGTCCAGCAATCACCGTGACGAATGTGTTCATGCTTAAACTGATGGTTTCATCCGGTTCTACAGTGAGGTCTCCAAGTATTGTCAGGACGGATGCGGGTATGGGTATTGATACCGGCACGGTATAGTCGCCTGCCGGGATTGAAATCAGGTTTCCTGTCTGTGACCAGTCTGCCGAAGAGGCTGTGCCGTTGGCAACCATCAGGATAAGGCTGCCGGGTTGGCTGATGATACCTCCGCTGACGACTATCTGAAGTGATGTAACAGGTGCAGCCGCATTGCCTTCCGGGCCTGAGGCTGTGGCCGAAGAGAACGATGCCCGGACATTGTCTTCATTCAGGACTGTATAGGTATGGCTGCTCTGAGTGCCGATAGAGAGTCCGGGAGAAGGATTGGAAATAGCGGTTATGACAGTCTCAGATGGCTCAACGAGCGCATCATTGATCACGTTAATGGTGAATGAACCGGTCAAAGATCCCGACGGAATTGTGACTGTGCCGGGAACAAGATTGTAGTCAGTTCCTGCAGTTGCGGTACCTCCTGTTGCAGCAAAACTGAACGAGATGTTACCAGTATGGGGGTAATTGAGTGAAACCTGTACATTGGCACTTGTAGTGCTCTCAGGACCGGAACCCGACGGTACGGTATAATTCACTTCCGGACGGAATGCGATAATTGTCATAAACTGACCGTCCGTGATGTTCCGGTTAAGGGTATATACCCCTCCCGAAAGCGTTGGCTGGTACATTGTGGCTCCCGTGGTGAAATCGCCGTCATTGTCAATCAGTATTCCGACAGTGGGATAACCGGGAGGCAGGGCTGGGAGTGATGATGAAGGGATCCTGATCGAAACGGTACCCACATCGGAGGTTTCGTCAAACCTCCACTCCCTCGGAAGACGGAATGTTCCTGGAGCAGGCACCTCATCGGTAGTCCATGATTTGGCTCCTGCCTTGTTATGTCCGAAAAAAAGATATTCACCTTCGCTGAGACCTGTAGGTGATGTAACTGACAGCATTCCGGTAGACCAGGCGTTTGTAAAGGTTGTCCCGTTGAATGCCGCGATACCGGACACATCATGCGAATGAGTCACCTCCCAGGCATAATGGTCGTCTGCTATGGGCAGCAGGTATTTCGCCCCGAGGTTATTCTGAAGCACCACCCGTTGAGCATCGTTGAGCTGCCCTGAGAAAACAACCATTTCAGTTATGTCCCCGTTGAAAAAACCTGCCGGGTTGTAGGTGCCATTCATCTGGGTGGCCCCCACCAATGCGTAGTTTGCCACCAGCGATGGCACAAATGCGGAGGCAGAGTTACCTGTCAGCGGATTGCCGTTGAGCCTGGCGCGATAGGCAGAGACAGAGGCGCCGGCCGGGTTGGTATAATAGATTATCTTCCAGTCGCCCGCCGTGTGCCCGCCGTTGAAGACCTGGCTTTGTCCGTTGAATCTGACTGCGTCTGAGTACTCGAGACCGTAACTCCTTACAGCATTGACCCCGCCGACATTCTTCTGCCCCATGTAAAGGCCTCCGTTCTGCTCATCAGCTGTGGATGTGTTCCTTGCAACAATCACCACGGTTGCCGCGTCGGATCCTGATATGCCAACCGATCCGTTGTATCCCAGGAAGTCGCCACCCACACCCCCCTGATCAGTGAAAGTCACTGCAGGGTAGCCGTTGATTGCATTCAGTGAAACCGAAGGAACAGTCTGTCCTGTGACCACCGCAGAGAAGTCGCGCATGTGACCGGAAAGGTCAAACCAGCTTGTCACAAAATATAGTGGCTGGATGGCAATCAAGCTGTCTGACCTGAGCCAGAGCTGTGTATTGATAAGGTTACCCACACCGCCGGGACCAACCTGGGCATCCGCTGAGTGCGGAGGAAGGGCAAGCAGCAGGGCAAGCGCAAACGTTAACAGGCGTATTTGTTTCATGACGGTCAGGTTCAGAGTTCGGGAAACATATCACTCTATTTATCAAACAATTGTAGTAACAATTTGAAAGTGGTTTGCTTCAAATTATTACTCTCTCAAAGTCAAAAAGTACCGAAAGCTAATATAAATATATTCCTATAAACGAAATCATCACTGCATTGCGTATAATTAACAGAGTTAATAAAATGATTCACAATGTGGCCGGATGGTTTTACGAAGGGAAATTTATTTTGTTCCGGCAGGCTGTTTTTAATTTCGAAAGCGCTATTGTGGAATAAAAAATAGAATTTATATTTGCACTCTCTTTTCGGGCGATTAGCTCAGTTGGTTCAGAGCATCCCGGATCCGCCGGCTGGCGGATCGGGAGGGTCGTAGGACCAGAAAAGTTGAAATAGGGCGATTAGCTCAGTTGGTTCAGAGCACCTGCCTTACAAGCAGGGGGTCGTAGGTTCGATTCCTACATCGCCCACATAAAGGATCTCATCTTAGCAGGTGGGATCTTTCTGTTTAAGGTTCAGAGCATCCCGACACGCAAGTGTCGGGAGGGTCGTAGGTTCGATTCCTACATCGCCCACAATAGAAAAAATCCCGCTAACTTTAGTGGGATTGTATTATGTACACTGTCTATATTCTATACTCAAGTAAGCTCGACAAGTTTTATGTCGGGTCGTCCGCTGATGTAAGAGGAAGGCTTCGACGCCATAACAGCCATTCAAAAGGATTCACAGAAACAGGAAGGCCATGGATTCTTGTTTATACCGAAGAGTTTACAGAGAAACAAAAAGCTGAGGCCAGGGAAAAACAACTGAAGAGATGGAAGAACAGAGAGAGGCTGGAGACTCTCATAAAAAATAGTTCAGAGCATCCCGACACGCAAGTGTCGGGAGGGTCGTAGGTTCGATTCCTACATCGCCCACAGGAAGATAAAGCTCCGGTGCAACGGGGCTTTTTTTATCTTATACTTCAGGACTGGCCTGATACGGAGATGAATTGTAATTGGACAAGGCTCAGATTCAAGACAGCCGGGAAATAAAAAAAGGCAGTTCCTCCCCCCACGTACTTCTTTATTGAATGGTAAAGATGAAAAAATTGTCCGACTAGCGTACGTGTAGAACTGCCTTAAACCAAAATTATAAAATCATTCTGATTTATTGCGCAGTTTCAGGAAATGTTTTCGAAAAAACGTGAGCATCCCAGGCGGTTTATGGAATGAACACATACCGGAGACTCGTCTGTCACACTGTCGCACACGTTCACCACATAATAC
>CAZHAI010000055.1:0-9975 GCA_964530645.1 uncultured Rikenella sp.
TAGCCATTGCAGGTAACATCGGGTCAGGCAAGACAACCCTGGCCGGACTGCTCTCTAAACATTACGGCTGGCAGGCTCATTATGAGGATGTTGACGATAACCCATACCTGAATGATTTCTATGAGGACATGCAGCGGTGGTCATTCAACCTGCAGATCTACTTCCTGAACTCGCGCTTCAGCCAGGTGCTCGAAATCAAAAAGGCAAAGAACACAATTGTCCAGGACCGCACCATCTACGAAGATGCATATATTTTCGCCCCGAACCTTCACGCAATGGGGCTCATGTCCACACGTGACTTCGAGAACTACTTCACTCTCTTCAAACTGATGAGCTCGCTTGTGGAACCACCGGACCTTCTCCTTTACCTCAGGGCTTCAGTTCCTACACTTGTCAACCAGATACAGAAGCGTGGCCGCGAATATGAAAGCTCTATCAGGCTCGACTACCTCAAGAGACTCAACGAACGCTACGAAGCCTGGATCGAATCATACAAGCTGGGCAGGTTACTGATCCTCGAAGCCGACTACTATGATTTCCCTGAGAACAAGGAGCACCTGAACGAGGTGATTGACAGGATAAATGCCGAACTGCACGGACTTTTCTGACACCACCGCCTTATTTTTGTCCCATTTCCATATCTAAAATTTGTTTTATCTCACTACCTTTGATTGTAGTCTGTGATCATTCTGAACTAAAATTGACTAAATGGAAAGGAATCTTCTTTTATTTATTCTAATTCTCTTTGCTATTAATGCCCGGGGCCAGAACAGCTACTATGAAACGGATACCAGCTTCACGACAGGAGTCAGAATAATCCCCGGGAAAAATAACAGCGACTTTTTCAGATGCCAGATCTACAGCAACGGAAAATACACAGAATACTCCCCTTACCAGGTCAGACAGTACGGATTAGAAGACGGAACCGAGTATTTTGCAAGAGAGATTGAGCTGGCGGATTCAATACAGAGAGTTTTCATGGAAAGACTCGTCACCGGGAGACTCGCTCTTTATTACTTTGGTGCCAGTCCGGAAAACCGCTTCTATCTTGAAAAGGACAGTACATTTTTCTCGGTTATCCCGGATAATAATAAAAATGTAAGCAACAGTGCACTTCCTGATTTCCTGAAAGAAATATCAGGCGACTGCCCGGAGCTTGGTGATGCGGTCAACTCGGTTAAATACAACAGGCTCTACCTGTCACGTTTCGTTGAATCGTACAATAACTGCAGAACCTTGATAATACCTAAGGCCCGCTTCGGGATTATTATCGGGGTTGGTGCGAGAAAACCGGTACTTAACAAGAACTCGAGTGAAAGAGTACTGACCTATTTTGATTACAATTATGTGAGTTCTCTTGCAGCAGGTGTCTTTGCAAATATCCCCGTAATGCTAAGCGACTTTTCCGTTCAGGCTGAACTGATCTTCAATAAGACAAACCTGAGCTACACCGCCAGTACGGATGTGATTGACTATAAACTTGCCGGCAGCATTCAGTCCCTGAAAATGCCTGTAATGTTAAGATACACACATCCCTCAACACGTCTGAAACCGTTTATAAATGCAGGGCCGGTTTTTGATTACAGCAAAAATGATCTGATACTTTTTCAGGAACCGATCAATGGTGAGACACCTGTAATAGCTGAAACCGACTATTCAGCATACCTGAAAAAGCTGAGGATCGGGCTCTCTGCAGGAGGAGGATTGGAATACAGGCTTACACCAAAGCATTCCCTCTTTATTGAACTTCAGTATGACTACCTCGCCACCGGTTCAGCAGGTACATTCATAAACACCTCTGAAATAAGCCTGACAACAGGAATTAATTTCTAAACATAAAATTACTGTCTGATGAAAAAAATTGGATTAGTCTCATTGCTGGTTCTGGTTTCAGTCCTTTTAACAGCAGCACCTCCCCAGGCTGACCAGGTACCTGTTGATCCGGATTACCGGATTGGTAAACTTGAAAACGGTCTTACCTACTACATCCGTCACAACACGGAACCGGCAGGCAGGGCCAGCTACTACATCATCCAGAATGTGGGCGCCATACTCGAAAAGGACAACCAGAACGGTCTTGCTCACTTCCTGGAGCATATGGCCTTTAACGGCACAAAACATTTCCCCGGGAAAGGTATCCTGAATACACTTGAACGCCACGGCGTCGCCTTCGGCCGTAATATCAACGCCTACACCAGCTTTGACGAGACCGTCTATAACCTCAGCGATGTCCCCGTGGACAAGCCAGGACTTGTTGATACCTGCCTGATGATACTCGCTGACTGGTCCGATTTTCTCACCCTTGATGAAACAGAGATTGACAAGGAGCGAGGCGTAATCCTGGAAGAGTGGCGCAGCAGGCGAAACGCCCAGTGGAGGATGATGACACAGATGCTGCCAGTGGTTTATGAAGGATCCATGTATGCCAAACGTGATATCATCGGTGACACCGCGGTCATCAAAAACTTTGACCCGGAGACACTGAGAGCCTTCTATCATGACTGGTACCGTACTGATCTGCAGGCAATTGCTGTGGTGGGTGACTTTAATGTGGATGAGGTGGAAGCTAAAATCAAAAGCATCTTCTCTTCCATCCCGGCGATTGAGAACCCGATTCTCAGGCCGGAGAACCTCCTTACGGTAAAGAAGGGGACAAAATATCTCCTTGTTACTGATCCGGAAGCCCCGAGGACAACCGTAAGCCTGATGATCCTTGATCTGGAACCGGATAAGAGGGCAAGAGACCTGGATTACATACGTGACGGATTCGTCACATCCCTGATGAACACAATGATGGGAAACCGTTTCAACGAACTGGTACAGAAAGGTACTCCTCCCTTCATTGCCGGCGCACTCAGCTACTCTTCTGACCTTCCAAGGAGCTACAATGCACTAAACGTGGCTGCTTACACAAATGAGGGACAGGAAGCGAAAGGGTTTGAAGCCGCAGTCACAGAGCTGGAGAGGGCACGGCGCCACGGGTTCACAAAAGGGGAGCTCGAAAGGGCCAAAGCCAGCATGCTCTCCAATTTCGAGAATCTCTACAAGCAGAAGGACAAGATCAGTAACGACGACTGGGCCGGGCAGATACAGGACCATTTTCTGACCGGAGAACCAATACCGTCAATGGATGTGCAGTATAACTATTACAAGGAAATCCTGCCGAAGATCACTGCAGAAGAGGTTACGGCAAGGCTTCGTGAGCTGGCATCTGACGATAACAGGTTCATAAGTATCCAGGGACCTGATGACAAGGAGCACATGACAGAGGCAGAGGCCCTGGCCATAATCGGAAAAGTAGCCTCAGCTGACATAAAACCATATGAAGATATCACCGGCGGAACGGATCTTATTTCTGAGGAGCTGAAAGGAGCGGAAATTGTCAGGACCGTTCCGTTGGCACAGTTCGGGGCAACTGAGTGGACCCTTGCAAACGGTGCTAAAGTAATCTTCAGACATGCCGATTATGAGAAGGATAATGTGACTGTCAGCGGTTACGCGTTCGGCGGATCATCTTTCTATCCTGATTCACTTGAACCGGCTCTGAATCTCTTCCCGCAGGTAATCTCAATGTACGGTGCCGGAGACTTTGACAACGTGGCCCTGACAAAGATGCTGGCCGGAAAGAAAGCCTCTGTATCCCTGGGGATCCAGGAGACGATGCAGACAATAACCGGATCCTCCACACCGAAGGATTTCGAGACAATGATGCAGTTGCTCTACCTCCGGTTCGCCCGTCCAAAGTTCAACCCTGAGGCATACAAAGCAATCATGGGGCGGTTTACTGCAGTGATTACGGCAATGCAGAAAGATCCCAACAAGATATTGTCAGACAGTCTGCAGATGAACATGACCGGGTACCACCCGAGAACATTCCTCCTGACTCCCGAATCAATGAAGCTCATTAAATTCGAAGACATTAATTACATCTATGAGACTGCCTTTGACGATGCTTCATCCTTTACGTTCTTCATCACCGGCAATATTGATGAAGCGGAGGCCCGCGAGATGGCTTCGATCTATATCGGTTCACTACCCTCGAAATACCTCTCCGAGACCTACAGGAACCTGGGCATGGATCAGCCCGACGGCACAATAAGAAAAGAGATAGCAGTGCCGCTGGCCGTACCAAAGGCGACTGTAGTCATGAGCTACAATGCAGACGCTCCTTACAAGCCTTCAGAATACCTGGGAATGGATATCCTGCAGGGTATCCTCGATCTCGTTTACACTGAAAAAGTGCGCGAGGAAGAGGGGGGTACGTATGGCGTAACCATTAATGCTTCATCCCAGAAAAGACCTGAGGAAAAAGCCATGCTGATGGTAATGTTTGAGTGTGACCCGGAGAGAGCACAGGAGCTTAAGGCCATCATCTACAAGGAGCTGGAAGAGATTGCCAAAAACGGCCCGAGGCAGGTTGATCTGGAGAAAACAGTCAGCAATTTGCTGAAAACCCGTGAGGAGGCTTTGCAGCATAACAGCTACTGGGCAAATACAGTACGCAACTTCTACATGACAGGAATTGACAGTAACGACAGCCGGAATTATGCCGATATACTCAACAAGTTCACCGTCAAGAAAGTAAGGAAGATGGCAAAGAAATTTCTGTCTAAGGCTGACCTGCTGGAGATGGTTTTCGTGCCGGAGAAGAAATAAAATCAATTATCACACGGCCCATCTCTGTGCTGTGTGTTCTTTTATTGTCTTCCATATCAAGGCATTGTGCGCCCGGTATCCGGGCAGCTATCTCCGTGCCCTCACCGTGACTGTGGAACCGGTCCTTTGATGTAACGACCACAAGCGCAGGTACAGTTATCTGTTCAGGACAACCCGCCATCCGGTAACGGCTGAGCTGTCTGACGGCCATCCCCAGCCTGGCAGGTTCTGCTGTGTCAAGATTGCGGCAATTGATCAGGTACATCTCCTCATCGGTCTTGATATCAATGAGGAAGTTTCTCATATACCACTTCACGAATGGCACCACCGGCCTGTAGATGTATTTTGCCAGCTTCGCAAGGAATAGTACCATACCCTTGAATGGGAACGAACTGTTGGGCTCAATCAGGAGCACCGCCTCCGGTTTGCGCTGAAGCAGTGGAAATGCCTCGGCAATGACAGTTGCACCGAGTGACCAGCCTGCCATTACAAAGTGCACTCCTTCAGGAATTATGAGCTCAGCAAAATGCACTATGTCTGAGGTAATTTCATCTACGGAAAACCGGTGTTCAGGGCTGATTCCCGCAGTGCTTTTTTCGCGGGTTTCAACATAAAATACGGTATGGGTTCGAGTCAGCTCAACAAGAGTTTCCCTGAAGTTATCAATCAGCGAAACAAATCCGGGAATGAAGATGATCACAGGAGCCACCACAGGCTCCGGCGGTGTGAAGACTACCGACAGCAGCTCAACCCCCGTCGGGAGAGGAATATATTCAGCCTTGAAAGTGGCACCACTGTGGCAGAAGGGAGAGTAATCCCTGTTCAGCGGATTGGCATCCATGTGTATGATCTATATTTCAAACATTTACCCGCTACTTCACGGTTTCAATATCAGACGACCTGTATGAAAATATGCTCTCCTTTTTGCTTCCCGGTTCCGATACCTTCAGACTTCTGAAGTATGCACCGTGAACATCGTCAAGGACTACCGCAGTGCGGTAATCCTTTTTGTCGCAAACAAGCTTCACATTTTCCATTGTGATCCCACTGGCATGTCTGATATAGAAACCCCATGCAGGCAGTTCTTTGAACATCGAAAACTCCGGGTAGCTTGCTCCCATCTCCGGAACCTTGTTGAGCTCGTCAAGCCCTACTTTTGCATAATGCGGGTTGCCGCCGCCGGGGTAATGTATCTCAATGTTCCTAAGAGTTATGTTCTCTATTTTGGCGTCCGGCATGCCCACAATTGCCGAAGGAGAGATATTCCGGGGGAGATCCTCCACCGGCCCTTCATAGTTGTACCCGGCATCAGGCTTTGTTGCCGGAACCTCAGCATAAACGTTTGATATCGTCACCCCGTTCATTCTCCCCTTTTTACCGGCCCGCCGTTCTCCTATTCTCAGGAATATGACATTACCTGTATTGAGAGACCTGAGGCTGTCTACAATAATATTCTCGACAAAACCCCCGTCAACGGCGGCAAATGTAATTGCCGACCTGTATGTGTCAAAAACCAGGTTATTGATTATGCTTATGTTACGAAATCCTCCATGTCCTACCGTGCCAAACTTGATACCGTTGGCACTGGTCCTGACGGTGTTGTTGCGTATCCATACATTCTGGCAGACAAAATCGGCGCTGTGCGATTTCAGGCAGATGCCGTCATCAGCCGCATCAAAGTAGGAATTTGAAACAACGACACTGTCACAATCCACGATGTCAACACCGTCATTGTTCCAGTACGACTTGCTGTCGACCCTGATATTGTCGATTACAAGGTTCCGGCACTGGTCGTATTGCTGGTTCCAGCTACCGGGATCCCTCAGGTTGATGTCCCTTATAACAATGTTCCTGCAGCCCCTGAAATAGATGTTCTGGGGACGGATAGTCTCATTTGGCCTGTCATATTTCAGAGGGTCTTTGACTACACCCTTGTGGATCATATCAACCAGGGTGGTTGCAACCTGGAAACCCTGGCCGTCTATCACCCCCTTGCCGGTGATCCCGATATTCTGCTGGTCAAGTGCAAAAATCAGGGCGGTCCAGTTGAAGTTTCTCTCATAATCGAATGGATTGGTCGAGCCGACAAGTATCGCTCCCTCCTCAAGATGGATTGTTACGTTTGACTTCAGGTAGACGGTCCCTGTCAGGTACCGCCCGACATAGAAGACAAGGCGTCCGCCTCCGTTCTCACTGATGTAGTCAATCCCCTTCTGTATTGAATTCGTGTTGAGGGTTGTCCCGTTTGACTTTGCGCCAAACATTGATGCATTGTAATCCTTCGCCTGTAGCTGAAGAGCCGCGGCTGCAAGGATGACCATGAATAATAGCTTTCCTGTTTTCATATCAAGTTTTGTAATAACTGACCGGTCCCGTCATCCCCATCGACTGAAGGGGCTGGTTTTTTGTTCCGGCATTTGTCCAGTACTGTGCAATTGGATTGTCAGTAAGCGATTTCATATAGTTGCCCATGGAGGTGGTTACAATGACCTCAACCAGGTTTGTTCCTCGTTTCAGGTGTTTGCCGATGCTGAAGATCCGTCTTCCGTACCATTTCACTCCGCAACTCTCACCGTTTATCCTGAGCTCCGAGGTGCCATAAACCTTTCCGAGGTTAAGCAGCATTCCCTCAGGATTCTCACAGGCCAGACTGTTCCTGTATGTCACCGTTCCCGAAAAGCTTACGAACTCAGGCAGTTCCTTCAGGTCGGTCAACCTTCCCATCTCAAATTCTTTTACGGAACCGTCGCGGCAATGTTTGAACCCGGCGATCCAGCCTTCTTCCAGGGTTTGCATCTCGCTGGCTTCAGCCGGCAGCGGTTTCCACTCCTCCTGTACCTTCACCTGGTCAAAGGCAAACAGCAGGGATTCGGCCGGGCCAAGGTCGACGACATGGCCGCCATCCGGATCAGGCTGTACCCGCTTCCTTTCGCCCGTTTCCGGAATCCATACCGAACAGTAATGCCGCCTTGTCAGGGCTTCTGAGAAACGCAACCGTGTGCGCCGGGAATTGTGCAGATGCGAATTGATTATGAAGATGTAATCAGAACCGTCCGGTGCTCTGTGCCTCGTTTGCATAAGGAAGGGATCAGGATCTTCAATCTTCAGCCATGATTCTACTTTGTACTGTTCCTGAACAGTCCCATACCACCCTATATAGTCATTTTCTGGCTTCTCAAGCACAACGAACCGGTGCGGGTATGCTTTCATCTTTTCGACCAGAAGAGTTACCGTGGTGTCGTTCTCTGCATGATTATGCCAGCCGGCGGACTTATGTGGCACCGTCTCAATGCAGAACACCCTTCCGCCGGATCTGATAAACTCCAGGAGCTTCCCGGCGGTCTGCGGGGTGAGGCTTTCAACCCCGGCCAGAAATAGAGTGTGATACTTGCGGGGACCATAGCAAAGATGCTTTCCTTTAACAGTGCTGTCGCAAAGGACCCTTTCCGAAACATAGTCGCAACCGCTGCCGTTTTTTGCAATTGCCTCCCATACAAGGGATAAGTATTCCTTGTGCAGTACCGAAGGAAACGGTTCATTCTGCATTCCGATAAGGCTCCACATGTCGGCCGTGGCCGGAAGGAGGGCAATACCGGCATACATGTCACAGTGCTGCAGCAGTGCTGACAGTCTTGCCTTGTATTCATTCAGAAGGTGGAAATGGGGCCACCAGTTATTATTCTCATTAAAGTACCCCCCGTATCTTAGCCAGCCCGGCCACGGTGCCTCGGGCGGCGAGTAGTTAAAGCCGTGAAAGACTGAGTGGGTCACACCTGAGATTATGCTCTGGTCGCTGCCAATCTTCAGGTTTTCCAGCGAGGTATTGAAAACAGTGTATGTATCGGTCATCTCCTCGCAGCTTATAAGCCTTTTACCGGTCAGGTGCGCCGCTGATGAGACATATTTGTTAACCATTGTATAGGCGCGTCCGCGCCTGTAGTCGGTCTCCGGCATCTCCTCCCCTATCCGGTGTTTCAGCCAGTTCATGGTCCATGATTCCCCCTCAGGGATATCGACGGCCATGCTGCTCTCCAGCGGGAAAAATCCCCTTCCGTAAGCCTGCATGCGTGACCTTACACCCAGCTCCCCGCACCATCCGGCAAAGCTCTTCAAAAACCTCTCGTCAAGGAGCTCTGCCTTTGTGGTCTCAAAATCATACCGCATGCGGCTGATCATATCCCTGAATGCCGGACCAAGGTCTGCACCATAGCTCCAGTCAGTGACATTACCCATCGCACCTGTCCTGAACAAAACAAATGGCAGGAAGGGTAAGATATCATATCCTCTCCTCCTGATGAACTCATCAGGCATATCTCCTGTCCAGTTGGAGCCTTCAAGCTCCATGCTGTCAGTGAACAGGGCACGCAGGTGCGATGACATCGGGCCCGTCACAGGCTCTATGGCGCCGGACATTTTGCCCAGATATCTCCTCACTGCCACCTCGTTGTAGTGATCCAGGACCGGGCCGCTGGCACCGGGTGCGCCGTTGATCACTTCCATGAATCCGCTCACCTGCACCAGCGCATACAGCGCATGATCACCCTCCGGGATGAAGAGGTCAAAAAACTCCTCCCCGGCCATGTCAGACAGGTCTGTGATCTCATCAGGAGAGATCATGGGATCAGGAACAAGCATCAGCGACAGAAGAGTATGCTTTCTGCCCTTCCGCGGAGAGCTGACTGCCGGTCCAGCTTCGAGGAATATCTCCTCGCGCGAGAATGAATGGTTAGCAGGACCCTGAAGCTTTTTCACAGCTGTCACCACAATCTGAGACCACTCCTCTTCAGCGAGCTCTTCTGAGCCGAAAGGCCAGCCTGACCCCACGATAAGATCGCAGGTCATCCCAAGTCTTTTTGCTTCGTCAAAGACGACTCCCAGCATGGCAGTCCAGTCATTGCCAAGCCATTCGAGGGAACCCTTTCCAAGATCGTCACCCGTAAACCGTGACGGGAATGCAACAGGGTTGATTTCGACCCCGCCTATCCCTGCTGCCTTAAGCAGCCTGAGCTCCCTTACCAATTCGCCGGCCTCAACCTTGTTCCCGTTCCACCACCATCTGACGAATGGTCTGAATTGAGGTTCGGGATCACTGAAAACTGAAAACAGGTCTGGGTACGTTTCACTTTCCTGCTGAAGTCCGGCAGGAAGGGTTAACCTCCGGCCTGAAATCATCCAGCCGGCTGAAACCGCAGCACTATTCAGCAGAAAACTTCGCCTGTCCATTGTCATTATTACCAACCGGTGGCAAATCCATAACTGATATCAACTCAGAACTCTACCCTGAAAGTGAATACAGGCACCATTCCGAGACTATAAATA
>CAZHAI010000056.1:0-9904 GCA_964530645.1 uncultured Rikenella sp.
CCTGCCGTTCAGGCCTATATCCATGCAGGAAACAAGCTTGCCACAATGGTAGGCTTCAGCAAGGCAGGTATTGACCAGCAGGTCTACAAGGACGTAGCAATGCAGGTTGCTGCAATGAACCCCGTCTCAGTTGACAAGGACGATGTTCCTGAAAAGATACTTGCACAGGAGATGGAAATTGCAAGGGATCAGGCTCGCCGCGAAGGCAAACCGGAAGATATGCTTGAGAAGATTGCCCAGGGAAAACTGAACAAGTTCTTCAAAGAGGGCACCCTGATGAACCAGGAGTTCATTAAGGATAGCAAGCTCACTATCAGGCAGTACCTCGAGAGCCATGACAAGGGTCTTAAAGCAACCGGTTTTGTCCGCTTTACACTCAACGTCTGACAAAATACATATTTCATATATGGAGAACGACGCCGGCGAGGCGTCGTTTTTTTTTGTCTTCCTGCTGCCAGAGTCGGGTTGATTACTCCGGTGTGATAAAAAAATAGTAAATTGTATCACTAAAATTCAATGACCTATGAAAAAGAACATCGGTAAAACAGACATGATTGTCAGGCTGGTCCTGGCAGCTATTCTTGTCATTCTCTACTTTATTGGCGTAGGAAAACTTCTCGGACTTATCTTTATTATCCTTGCCATAATTCTGGTTCTCACAGCATTGACACAGACCTGTCCTATCTGGTACATCTTCAGGACAGATACCCTGGAAAAGAAGGAATAAACAGGGTCCGCCCTGTTTGAAGCTTACAGCGGCGCTCCCCTGAGGGGCGTCGCTGCATTTTTCTACACCGGATGATTGTCCGGGCACATTTTTTGCTATTTTCGAAAAACTCATAAAAGAGGATATTGTAATGAAGTACAGGAGAATACTGCTTAAGCTCAGCGGAGAGTCAGCCGGTGGCCCGGACGGGACCGGCCTTGATGCTGCCGTACTGGCCAGCTATGCCCGGCAGATAACGGAGATTGTCAATGCCGGATGCCAGGTGGCTGTTGTTATCGGTGGAGGAAACATTTTCCGCGGCCTGGGTAGTACCGGAGAGGGCTATGACCGGGTAAAGGGCGATCAGATGGGCATGCTTGCAACCGTGATCAACAGCCTGGCACTTGAAAGCTTCCTGGTCAGGGCCGGATGCAATGCAAAGGTATTCACATCAATCCGCATGGAACCGGTAGGCGAGCTTTACAGCCGCGACAAGGCCTCTGCGGCACTGGACTGCGGATGCGTTGCAATACTGGCCGGGGGAACGGGAAATCCATTCTTTACAACTGACACCGCTGCCGCACTCCGCGCGGTGGAACTGAACTGCGATGTCCTGCTAAAGGGAACCCGCGTTGACGGTGTCTATAATGCTGATCCTGAAAAGGATCCTTCGGCTGTGAAATTTGAAACTCTTACATTCGGCATGGCAATCGAAAAGAAGCTCAGAGTGATGGACCAGACTGCGTTCGCTATGTGCAGTGAGAACGGCATGCCCCTGATAGTCTTTGACATGAACAGGGAAGGCAACCTGAAGGATGTCACTGAGGGAAGCCGGTGCGGTACCCTTATAACTCTCTGAAAAGAATTTTTTACATTTGCCTCCATCAGATAACGACAACAAAATGAGTGAAGAACTTGAACTGATCAGCGATGAAGCCGAGGAGAGGATGGAAAAAGCCATCAAGCACCTTGAATATGAGCTTTCACACCTTCGTGCCGGCCGCGCCAACCCGCTGCTGCTTGACGGCATATCGATCGATTATTACGGCACCATGACCCCGCTGGCACAGGTATCAAACATAAACACACCTGACGCAAAGAGCATTCTTATCCAGCCGTGGGAAAAAAACCTGCTTGGAATCATCGAGAAGGCAATCCTGGCCGCAAACATAGGCATGACGCCAATGAACAACGGTGAGGTCATACGTATCAACGTGCCTCCCCTCACTGAAGAAAGGCGCCACCAGCTTGTAAAACAGGTAAAACAGGAGGGCGAAACCGCCAAGATCAGCATACGCACAGGCCGGAAGTGGTTCCTTGATGAACTAAAAACACTTCTTAAGGATGGTCTGCCTGAGGATGAGGAGAAAAACGGTGAAAAAATGATCCAGGAGATGACCGACAAGCACATTGCCCGTGTCGATAAGGTTATGGAAACCAAGGAAAAGGAGATCATGACCGTTTGAGTCACCTCAGGATAGCTCTATTCTTATTCTTCCGGCAAAGTGAAATGAAAAAATCCACTCTTATAATCCTTTGCTTTGCCGTTACCTTTCATCTCCAGGCCCAGGTTTCAGAAGGGGGCATGCCACCCTCATTCAAATCAGCCGGGGTGAAAGGCACAGAGCAGGTAGCAGCTCACAGACTTGCCTGGATAGATACCGAAGTACTTGCCCTCAGTAACGCTGAAAACACCATTCCGCTTAGATATGCCGTAATCGAAAGTGTTGATATTGACATCAGAAAACAGGCAACAAAGACTGTCCTGACGGACAGCGGCACAATCTGGCAATACAGGATCAACTCACCGTCGGGCAGGTCTCTGCAGGTAATATTCCGTAAATATCTCGTTCCTGACGGTGCGCAGCTTTATCTGTATAATGAGGATTATTCGGTTGTCAGGGGAGCTTACACTGACTATAACATTACAGATGACCTGGCTTTCATTACAGGTGATTTCCCGGGTGATCATGTAATAATAGAGTACTACGAACCAGCCGGAGTCCCTTTTGAAGGCGAAATTGCGGTCGGATCTGTCGGACAGGCATACCTTGACATCCTCAAGCCTAAATCAGGAAACACTGACAATGAGGGTTTCATCGGAATAAACTGCGACGAGGGTATTCCCTTCCAGAATCAGAAGCATTCCGTATGCAGATATACATTCAATGACGGTCAGTACAGCTATCTGTGCACAGGGGCTCTGATAAACACTGTCAACAATACTGTCACACCCTATTTTCTTACTGCCGCCCATTGCATAAGTACTGCGCAAAAAGCCTCGACGATAGTTGCATACTTTAATTACGAGGAAGCTGCATGTACCTCTGTAATACTTGATCCGTCACAGACAATCTCAGGATCGTCGCTGCTTACAACAGGCCTGCCTTCCGATTATACACTTCTGCAATTCAATAAGCTGATCCCGCTGTCATATAACCCCTTTTTCGCCGGATGGGATGCGGGTGATACCCGTCCTGAGAATTCTGTGAGCATCCACCATCCGGGAGGAAGAGCGAAGAAGATATCAGTTGATTTTGATACGGCAGAAATAAACCGGGAAGCAATACCCTGGGAGGGCGGTAACATATCACCCTCAGGCACACACTGGGCAGTGGATTTTGATGAGGGAATAACTTCGGGAGGCTCATCAGGCGCTCCGCTTTTTGACCAGAACAAAAAAATAACCGGCCAGCTCCACGGTGGCTCAGGCCTGGATTATTTTGGTAAGCTGAGCTACTCATGGCGGCACCCTGGGAACGGTTACCCTTCTTTACAGTCGTTTCTGGATCCGGGCCTTACAGGAGTAACCTCTGTCGACGGATTCTATCCGGCAACCAACAAACCTGACCCGCAATTTGCATCCGGATTTTCCAATGTGTGCCTCAATGCCCCGGTCGGATTGACAGGCTTTTCTGCTTTCGAACCGCTTGAGTGGACCTGGACCTTCAGTCCCGGAAATGTCCAGTACCATGATGGTACAACCGCATCATCACAGTCGCCTGAAGTCTCTTTCCCGAATGATGGATTCTACGCAGTTACACTCAGAGTTACAAACAGTGCAGGCGACAATGAATTGTCAGTGAGCAACTTCATAAGTGCCGGGTCAGTTCTTTCCCTGAGGGCACTCCCTTCCGGTCTGACAGACTCGTGCATCGCCTCCTTCACAGGACTAAAGCTTGAGGCATTCGGTGCCGATGCTTATCTCTGGACTCTCTCCGACGAATCAGACGACCTTTTCCGGATCGAAAACAATTCTGTCAATCCTGTCTGGATTAAAGTGCTTGATGGTAAGACTCTTACGAAAACCACTGTGATTAAGGTGAAGCTTACAGGAATTCAGGGTTCGTGCCAGAGTACGCTTGATATAAGTATGCCTCTTGAGACACAGACAAATGACAGTGTCATAAATGCGCGGACAATTTTGCCCGGAGTATCAGGGCCGTTTTCGAACTCATGCGCCACTGCTGAACCAGGTGAGCCTGTTCCTCCGATCACGAGTTGCACAGGACAGCTTTCCTGGTGTGATGAATACGGCACCGGTCTGGATATAGTAGAAAGGAGTGTCTGGTTCGTCTTTACTCCTGAAGTGAATCAGACGATCTCGCTCTTTTCAACAGGCTTTGACAATCAAATAGCAGTATACAGCGCCACATCAGCCTCAGACATTCTCTCGGGGAAATATAAGCTGGAGGCAGCCAACGATGATTATACCGACACTGACCCCGATCCGCGAATCATCTCAATGGATGTGACCGCCGGCCAGAAGTACTGGATACAGGTAGACGGAAGCGCCGGAGGTGCAGTTGGTACATTCAATATTCATCTCAGTATTCTAAACAGTATTGAAGAGACCGTACCTTCCGGTGATATGATTGTTTATCCCCAGCCTGCCGCTGATTTTGTCAACATTGAGTCTGCCGGCTTCGCCCGTTGCTCCTCAGTATCGGTTGAACTGGCCGACGGTTCCGGAAGGATCGTCCGCCAGGAAACCATCACCCCTGACGGCGGCAGAGTGCAGTTGCAAGTGGGGAACCTCGCGAAAGGCATCTACCTGGCCCGCATTACATGTGACGGCAAAGTCACTGTGGTCAAACTGATGATCTGACAGCCGGTCACGGGTACAGGATCACAGGCAGCAATATCGTCAGAACTGTTACTTTCCGCCGCCCGCTTTGAATGTAATCTCGAATTTTTTTGCCGCTTCCACAACTTCGTCAGAGAATGGATCACTGTAGAATCCGTTGTTTACATATGTTTCCGTCTGCGACAGGTAGAACGGGCTTCCGGGTATACCTGAGGTGCCGGTGGGAATTACAGTGAGTGACTTATCCCAGTCGGCCGTATTGAAGATATGCCTCTCGGAGGCGCCGTGATGCGCCCTGAAATTATCCCGGTAGGCGTAAGGCTCCACTGTATGATAGCTTCCCCCGACACCGTACGTCTTTGAGTTAAGGCGCAGCATCCTGTCGAGAATCCTTACCCCTCCCATCGGGTGCTCCAGCGTGAAGGTGTGTATCTTTCCCCACTGCCAGTTGTCACCATACCCGCCGTACCGGGCCGTGAGCGTATCCACAGCAGACCTGATGCTCTGCGCGATGACCACATCCGTTGTCTCCTTCTCAGGTGTATCTGTATTGTCCACCCAGCCGTCCGGTCCTCCGTTGGCAAGGCTGTAAATGTAGAAGTCGTGCTGCCTGCCCAGCGAAGCACCGTAGAGCTCATCAAGCTCATCCAGCATTATGTGGCGGGCCAGTTCCATCCTGATGAATTCAAACAGCGACGGGGCAACAAGCGAGGCATCCATGGCATAATCCCATCCCTTCAGCTCTTCGATGACAGCCTTTTCCGTCTCATCAGGGTCACTGATAGCCTCCGCTCCCCTCAGAATCATGGGTGTCAGCATTGCAGCATAGGCAGAATGGTTATCCGTAATCATCCGTTTGAAGTCTTCAATGCCAAGTATCTGCTTCTCTGCAGCCATCTCCCTGATTCGCATGATGCGGTATGGCATTGAGAACTCGCCGCTGATGTAGAAGGGATACTCTTCGGTCACAGTCCTCTGGTTGGCCGATGAGATGAACCCGTTTTCAGGATTAAAGGATGATGGCAGGAGCTCAAAGGGAACATAGCCTTTCCATTCGTACTCTCCTGTGTCACCCCTGCGGGGAAGCAGTCCTGTTCCCTTTCTTACGGGAATCCCGCCACCGGTATTGAGTCCTATATTTCCGTCAACATCAGCATATGCAAAGTTCTGGCTTATCGATTTAAAATGGCTGAGTGCTGCACGGAATTCAGCCCAGTTCCCTGCCCTGTTAAGCAGGTAAACCGCCCTGATCTCGTCGCTGTAGTCGTAGCCTGTCCAGCGCATCGTCAGAACCGCATCATCGATACCCTGCATACCTGAGATTACCGGACCGTGATGTGAGTACTTGATTATTCGTGTCTGTGATGAGTCTGCTCCCATTTTCAACAGGTGTTCCTCTTTCCTGAAGGGCAACCATTCTCCGTTATACATGTAATTGTCGCCCGTTGAATCAACCGTTTCGACGAACAGGTCAATGTCATCCACGCTCAGGTTTGTCATACCCCACGCGATCCTGTCGTTATGCCCGGCGATAATGAAAGGCTCTCCGGGGAAGAGCACTCCGGTGACATTGAGTTTCCCGGGAATAACCTGGTGAACCTGCATCCAGAAACCGGGTACATTGAACCCCAGGTGCATATCGTTTGACAGGATGGGTTTGCCGGTCTCGCTCCTGCTGCCGGTGACGGCCCAGTTGTTGCTTCCCGACAGGGTGACAATGCCCAGTTTTTCCAGCTCTTCCATTGCGCCGATGGCTGCCATCGCACTGTCAATTAGCTTTTCATCAAGCCTGAACTCCGGAAAAACAACCTCATCAACCATCTTCCAGTCGGCAATCAGTTCAGATGCCTTCTCCGGGCCCAGTTTTCTGCCCAGCTTGTAGTTGTTTATCTCATTTGAGAGATTTGACGATGCCAGATCCCAGCCAATGAACCCTATAATGTTTGTGATTTCGCTCATTGTCCATGGCTCGGGTTTATAACCAAGTATCCTGAACTCCGGAGGGAGCTTGTTGCCGCACTGGGCGATCCAGGCATTGACTCCGTCGGCGTAGGCCTGAAGGATTGCAAGAATTGCCGGGTCCTCCTTCTCAAGGACCATCTGTGACTTCGCGGGCATGCCCAGCGCCCTCAGGAAATAATCAGTCTCGAACATGTCACGCTTGAACAGTTCCGAGAGCCGGCCCTGGGTCGCGTGCCTTACCATATCCATCTGCCATAGTCTCTCCTGGGCAGTTATGTAACCGGTCATGTAATAGAGGTCATGCTCATTCGAGGCATATATATGAGGTACGCCACGCTCATCGCGAATGACTTTCACATCGGCCGTCAGGCCTTCGAGGTTCTTCTCGCCATTCAGATCGGGGATGCCCGATTTGCGGAGGGCCGGAATAATGATCACACCTGCCAGCAGAACGATGGCAATGATCACTGCAAGGACTTTCAGGATGACTTTCAGAAGCTTCATGTAATTATTGGTTTGAATTGAATAAAGTTAGCAAATGATGACGAACTGACAAAAAGCATTTTTGTCGGCACTCAAAAAATCTGCCAGGGATAAGCGGCAGCAGAAAGCAGTCAGCTTCTGAACATTGGGGTTCCGCACTGCGGGATCCATCACCGGCTGATACTCAGCCCTTGAAAAGCAGCCTTCTGCCCTGGGGGCATTCACTGCAGATGCCGATCAGGCGCCGGTCTTTCATCACCTTATCCCTGAATGAGCTATACTTTTCACTTCTCCATATCTCGCTGAAAGTCATATCCCCAAGGTTTCCCATCACATGCCGTGCGTGCTTGTCAAAACAGCACGGCACCACGTCACCGTCAGCCGTAATGACTGCCGAGGTCCACATCCTGAGGCATCCCCTTGCCGGTGCTTCTCCGGCCTTCCACGCGCCGCTGCTGTCATTGTAACGCGACTTCCGCATGTCCGCCGGCATCCACTCCCCCGCTCTCCCGGGGTCAATCACCTGCATGCTTTTAATCCTGAAACCCGCGTCGACCGAGGCAGCGAAGGCTGCAGTGGCGCGTGACTCATGCTCGTTGCCACGGTGCAGCAGGAACTGAAGCACTATCTTCAGCTTCGACTTCCGCTCCCAGATTGTGGCTGCCAGTCTCCTGATTCCCTCAGTGACAAGGGCATGATCGCCGCCTTTCCTGTAGATGCCGTATGCTTCAGGTGTAACACCGTCATAAGAGATTATGATCTTTTTTAAAGATGAGTCCGCCAGGCTGACGCATCTCTCCCTGTCGAGCCAATGGCCGTTGGTGGCGATCACAGGATTCATTCCCGCAAAAAGTTCAACTATCCTGAAGAACTCCGGGTGCATCATCGGCTCACCCTGGAAACTTAGCCATGCAGATAACACATGTCCGCGCAACTGAGATGCAGCATCAGCAGCAAGTTCGTAGCTGAGGAAACTGTTGCGCCTTGTGAGAAGACCGGTGCCGGTTACACACTCGGGACATGAAAGATTGCACATGCTGCTCAGCTCCATGCTTATTGCCGGAGGCAGAGGCTGATGTGCTGAAATCCCGGCATATCTCCTGGCAGCATAAGAGAAAACAGAGTAACTTGCATTCAGGTATGAGAGTGCCATGACAGAGGCAAATGAACAATTTTTTCCGGTCAATGTATAGGGTTTCAGGGGTAATTCCGGTCTTTAATATGAATCAATGATCCGGATTACAAACAAAATAAAATAGAAAGACCATGAAATCAAGAATTCTTTTTACAGCAATCGCTTCGGCTCTGCTCTTCATACTGCCAGCCGGGGATGTCATAGCATCAGATGCTGCGGACAGGGCGAAGAAGGAACAGCAGCAGGTGACAATCATCCGCGGAAGGGTGGTTGACGCCGAAACGAACCAGCCGCTTGTGTTCGCAGGAATAGCAGTGCAGGGAAGCAATGTCTCGACAATTACCAACCTTGACGGTGAATTTACACTTAAACTGCCGGAAGGAGAAACCGGAAAACTCGAGTTCTCTTATGTCGGTTACAAGAACAAGGTAATGGCGATAGAAGAGATGAAGACAAACGGCCAGCGCAACCTGATTGCACTGGAGACTGCAATGATTCCAATCAAGGAGGTAATTGTGAAACCCCTTATACCTGAAGAGATTCTGGAAAAGGTTATCAGCCGTTTTAACGATAACTATCCGCTGATTGCCAATGACATGACAGGTTTCTACCGCGAGACGATCCGCAAGAACCGCAACTATATCTCAATCGGAGAGGCAGTTGTTGAAGTCTTCAAGGCTCCCTACCAGAGTGACCTCCGGTATGATGCAGTAAGGATATACAAGGGCAGGAAAAGCAATGACGTTGAGAAGATGGATACCGTCCTCTTCAAACTGCAGGGCGGACCCACCACCACCCTTTATCTTGATGTGGTGAAGAATCCTGAGACATTCCTCACAAAAGAGTCTCTCAGTCAGTATGACCTGGAGCTTTCCAACATCGCCATGATTGATGACAGGACAAACTATGTAATCAATTTCTACCAGAAACCTTCAATATCAACACCCCTCTACCAGGGACGCCTGTTCATAGACATCGAAACCTATGCGGTGGCACAGGTGGAATTTTCTTTCAACCTTGAAAACAAGGAACTTGCAGCCTCGATGTTCATAAGGAAGAAACCGATGGGAATGCAGGTGACTCCCGAACTGACCTCCTATATGGTCAGATTCCGTGAGATAGACGGCAAATGGTACTTCACCCATTCCAGGGCAGAAGTCAAGTTCAAGGTCGACTGGAAAAAGAAACTCTTCAATACGAACTATACAACAATGTCAGAACTGGCCATCACCGACCGTACTGAAGAGGATGTGGTGAAGTTCTCAAACAAGGAGAGAATGAAGCCCTCGGACTTCTTCACGGAAGAGGTGGCAGCCTTCGCTGACCCGGATTTCTGGGGTGACTACAACGTGATTGAGCCGGACCAGAGCATAGAGGCAGCCATACGTAAACTGAGCAGGAAAGTCAAATTCAGCGACAGGACAGAATAGAAGCAGACGGCACTGACCCATGCAGAGTGACAGTGAGATAATAGGGAGGATCAGACAGGGAGACAAACAGGAGTTTGAGAAGCTGTTCCGGTCCTCCTATG
>CAZHAI010000057.1:0-9837 GCA_964530645.1 uncultured Rikenella sp.
GCTGGCCATACAGCAGAATGTGGTGCAGAATGAGAAGAGGCAGGGAGAGGACAAGTCTCCGTACGGCTTTACCAACTACGTGATATCCAAGAACCTCTATCCCGCATCTCATCCCTACAGCTGGGAGGTGATAGGTGAGATGGAGGATCTCGCAAACGCCACCGTGGATGATGTCAGGGGCTTCTATGAAAACTTCTACGGTCCGAACAACGCAACACTTGTACTTGCCGGCGATTTCGACACTGATTCCGTGAAGCTGCTGCTTGACAAGTATTTCGGTGAGGTAAAATCCCGCGGCCAGGTGCCGGCCAGGACAGCCATGCCCGTTACACTCAGTGAGTCAAAAAGACTATATCACGAGGATAATTTTGCCAATGTGCCTGAGATCAATCTCGTATGGCCGGTGCCGGAGAATTATACAAAAGATGCATATGCCCTTAACTTCCTGGCAGAGATTCTTGCCAGCGGGAAAAAGGCCCCCATGTACAAGGTCCTGGTGAAAGAGAAACAGCTCACATCACGGGTGTCAGCCTATAACGGAGCCGAGGAGCTGGCCGGCGAGTTTGCCATTTCAGCCACCGCCAATGAGGGCAAAACCCTGAAGGAGATAGAAGATGCCATACATGAGGCATTTACCAGTTTCGAGACTGAAGGCTTCACGGACAGGGAGGTGGACCGTATCAAGGCTACAATGGAAAAGGACTTCTACCAGGGACTGAACAGCGTGTTGAACAAGTCAATCCAGATGGCTTCCTACAATACATTCCTGAATGACCCGGGATATGTCGGAAAGGATATTGAAAACATCAAGGCTGTCACCCGTGAGGACATCATGAGGGTTTACGAGAAATACATCAAGGGAAGGCCGCACATTGTAACCAGCTTCGTTCCCAAAGGGCAGCCGGAAATGATGGCAGAAAATTCCGTAAGGGCTGTTGTAAATGAGGAAGACATCACAATGGCCAGCCAGGTGGCGATAGATGATATCCTGGAAACAGCTGTTGAAAAGACACCCTCGGCAATTGACCGCACAACGGAACCTCCTGCCGGACCCGAACCGGAAGTGCGTGTGCCTGAGGTATGGAGAGCCACATTGAAGAACGGCATCAGGGTGTATGGCACGGAGAACAGGGAACTGCCACTTGTAAGCATGTCTGTTGTCATTGCCGGCGGAGCGCTGGCTGATGACATTGCCCTTCCCGGAGTTGCATCAATGGTTGCCGCCGTGCTTCCCCAGGGAACAAGGAACAAGACCCCCGAGGAGCTTGAGGAGGAGATACAGTTGCTCGGGTCATCAGTCTACATGCGCGCCTCAAGTGAGGAAATCGTCTTCAGCAGCAGTACTCTTTCACGTAACTTCGGCAAGACGGTCTCCCTGATGAAAGAGATTCTTCTGGAGCCTCGCTGGGACACAGCTGAATTCAGAATGGCACAGTCACGCACCAGGAACGCACTGATCCAGTCCGAGGCCCGGCCGGCAAGTGTCGCCTCCGACAGATTCATGAAGCTGGTTTATGGCCCCGGGCATATTTTCGGGTATGATCTTAGGGGAACGAAGGAATCAATTGAACGGATTACTCCTGAAATGCTGAAAGATTTCTATGAGAGGAACTTTTCACCGTCGGTCACATCGGTGTATGTGGCAGGCAATGTGTCAAAGGATGAGGTTCTGGAGGCACTAAGGCCGCTGGAGGCCGGGTGGCTGGGGGAAGAAGTTACCTTCAAGAGCTATGAGCTGCCCGCAACACCTGATAAGTCACAGATATTTTTCGTTGACATCCCGGGCTCCCGCCAGTCAGTCGTATATGCCGGATACCTGGCATTGACAAGGGATAATCCCGATTATGTAAAGGCTGATTTTGCCAATTACCGGATGGGCGGGGCCTTCACAAGTATCCTGAACCAGATACTGCGTGAGCAGAAGGGATTCACCTATGGGGCACGAAGCGCATTCCGCGAGATGAAGAATCCGGCACCGTTCATTATTTCCACAAGTGTCAGGTCTGATGCCACCCTTGAAACGATGGAGATAATCACCGGTGAGCTGAGGAAGTACCGCGAGGGTATTACGGAGGAGGAACTGCAGTTCATCAGGAACAGCATGATCAGGTCAAATGCCCTTCGGTTTGAAACCAATGATGCAATGGCAGAAATGCTGTTATACATCGGCAAATATGGCTTCAGCAATGACTGGGTCAAAAAGGAGGAGGATGTCATCAGGAACATGACTGTTGAAGACCATAAGGCCATCACTCAGAAATACTTCGATCCTGACAGGATGTTTTGGGTGGTTGTGGGTGATGCCGCCACACAGATGAATCAGCTGGAGAGTGTGGGCTTCGGGAAACCGGTGCCTGTCAGCAGGTAATCCCAGTCCGCAGTCTGCAGTAGGCAGTCTGCAGTCAGTGTCTCGTTGATTGACTGCCAACTGCCGACTGCCGATTGCCGACTGAATTTCTATCCTTTCAGACCTTTCTTGTACTGAATAAGGGCCAGCAGGTCATTTATCTGTTCTGACTTGCTGATTGTAAGGCCCACCGGGTAAAGGGTCCCGAAGGGCTTTGCCTGCTTCAGTTCCTGCTTGATGGAGTCGTCGACTGCCAGCTCATAAATCCCAGAACAATGCCTTTCCACAAAGTAAAAACCAGCTTTGAAAAAGCCATCCCATACTGACAACCAGAATATTGTCTTCTTTTTAAACACAGCCTTGCAGAGCCATGCCTTGCCGTCATTATAGTATCTCCATTCCGGCACCAGCCCGCAGGGGACTCCGGTAATAGCCGCCATTGCCTTCTCATATACCGGGTAAGTTGCACCAAGTACATTCTGAAGAACCTCCGGGGATGGAGGTACAGTCGGGTCATTGAGCAGAGGCTTGTCCATGTTTCAGAGGATTAATCCGAGAGCCCTGAGGTCATCTCTCAACTGGTCGGATGAGAGGAAGTGAATTGCCCTGAATCCAAGTTCTGCAGCTGCGTCGGCATTTGGCTTGTTGTCATCAATATAGACCGACTCCTCCGGATCGATGCCGTAGCGTTCCATCAGCACCCTGTAAATTGCATGGCCGGGTTTCAGAAGCTTCTCGTAACCAGAGACTACAAGTCCGTCGAATTCCTTCATAAAGCCATACCGTTCAAATGCAACCGGGAAGGCTTCATGTGACCAGTTGGAAAGAGCATAGAGGGGCATTCCGGCCGATTTAAGGCTTTTGAATATCTCAACCGTCCCTTTTATCTCCCCGCCAAGCATCTCCTCCCAGCGGCCGTAATACAATGCAATTTTGTCGCTGTATTCAGGATACTTTGCAGACAGTTCGGCGGTGGCAACACTGAAGAGCTTGCCTCCGTCCTGTTGCACATTCCATTCGTATGTGCAGATATTGGAAAGAAACCACTCCATCTCCTCCTCGGTGTCAAACACTTTTCTGAAGAGGTGCCTGGGGTTCCAGTCGATGAGTACTCCCCCGATGTCAAAGACGACGTTTTTAATAATTGCCATAGCCGGAATTTTCGGGGCAATATTAGTTAAAATTTCCGGCCGTAAAGCATCTATCTGACGGTTACAACACCTGATGCCCCTATCTTTTGTGCTGCATCGGCTGGCAGCACCCAGTTGCCGTCAAAACTGCCCAGGGCCACGACATCGTCCGGACTCTCCCTGAAAAGCAGGTAATCCCCCATGCTCTTAAGTGCCTCAACCTTCGTTCCACTGAAGGCATAACCACCCTGTCCTGCCTGTTTTTTCGGCGGTGTCCACCAGGGCAGACCTGAGTTTATAAGGATATAATGCCTGTTCATCGGGAATATATACACCAGGCCGTAGTTCCCCGCCGCAGGATCAAGGTGCATGGGCAGATTGTCGGCAAACTTTTCGATGATTGAATTTGTTTCACGGGTGCCGAAAAGAATCAGGTTGGACCTGACATAGTCGCTGGACCTGACATCCCTGTCGGCAATAACCCTCGGAAACACCGATATTCTGCCGCCCATGCCGCTCCAGTCTGCCGCTGCCATTGCCTGGTTTCGCCTGGCTGCAAGCACATCTGCAGGAGGGTTGTCAGCAGTTCCGTAAACATATACGTGGCTGCCGGTCACGGCTGCATAAAGCGGACCTTCAGCTCCTTTCTGCTTCGATGTGAGGCCCGGAGTGAAGCGGGTGTTCACCCAGCCGGCACCTTTCAGCATGAATGAAACTGCATCGGCACTGCGGATGCTGAACGATTTGCCATTGACAGTCACGGAGAGTTTTTTCCCGGCGCTGAATTGCGGATGGCCTTCCAGGTTCAGGGTGAATGCGTTAACGCCCGTTGATGAAACGGCAAGGACATTTGGGGCAGTGAATTTCGCTTCAATCGTTGCCGGCTCTCCTGGCACCATATCATCTACATTGACCCAGTAAGCCTTGCTGTATTTGAACCATCTTGTTGTAAAAGATACCTTTTCAGGGAATAGATCGCGTTTGAACTGCGAGAACCAGTCAAAGATAAAGCCGTCCTTGTATGCCCACTCCCAGCTGTTGTGTCCAACACCCGGATACTCAACGTAATCGAGCCGTTGTGCCGAGGATTCAAGCTTTGCCTTCCATTCGGAGGCCGTCTTGTAAAGAAAGTCCTTGTCCCCGATGAAGAGATGCACCGGCAGGTTGGAGGCGTTTCCGGCCAGATCCATCGTTCCTTCTGGCGGTGCCGGGCAGACGGGTGCAATTGCAGCCCACACATCAGGACGGGTGAGACCGAGCCACAGGGTGCCGCCGCCACCCATTGAGAGGCCGGTAAGGTAAACCCTGTCCTCGTCTATCAGGAACCTGGATTTAAGATCATCAATCATGTCATAGACATCCTGCTCAGGAACACCCTGGTATCCGGCGGTGCCACGCGCCAGCGGCGCAGCAGCTATGTAGTCAACAGGTCTGAAGGGAGGCCAGTAACGGCTTGCCTCCACGTCGTTCTCATAGGGAACATTACCCGGTTTGATGAAGTCATAGCCCTGGCTGTTGCCCACACCGAAGAGCCGTCTCATCCCCAGCCGGTGGTTTGACCATGCGCCGTGGAGGAATACAACCAGAGGATAGGCTTTCTGTTCGTCAAAATTCTCAGGGATATAAACGGAATATGGCTGGTCCGTATCATCAACAGATGAAAAAAATGAGAGATCCTGCGGCCCTGGTTTAAGGCTCTGGGCATCGGTTCCGGCAACCGAACATATCAGGATCAGGATGACCGGTAAAACAAACCGTAGACGTAAGATAATTCTGTTCATTTAGTTTCTTGATTTTATCTGGTTATACAACTCCTGAGGATAAAAGTAATTCTTTACTGCGAAAGTTATGCCTGTTGCAGGGTATTTGAACATCATCACCTGCTTCCCGGAAAATTCATTAATGATAATACAGCATCATATACGACAGTTCTGATTATATTTGAATGAATGCAATTCACTGGATGTGACTGTTGCGGAAACTGAACTGGTTGAAAGACTTAAAAAGGGAGACCTTGTGGCGTTTGACATGATCTACGACATGTATGCGGGCCGTCTATATGCCTTCAGCATGAAGTATCTTAAGTCTTCAGATGAGGCAGAGGAACTGGTTCAGTGTGTCTTCATGAAGGTATGGGAAAATTACAAACGACTCGACAGGAACCTCTCTTTCAAATCCTTCCTGTTTACAATTGCATACAATGAGATCTGCCGGCACTTCCGAAGAAAAAGTTATCTCAAAAAGTACATTGACGAAACTCTCCTCACAGGCAAACTGTCAGACACTGCACCGGAAGAGGGTACTGAATTTCAGTCTCTCCTCGCTGAGGTTGAAAAGATAATTGCAGGATTACCTGACACACAGAAGAAGGCGTTTGTTATGTGCAAGATAGACGGGAAGCCGGCGAAAGAGGTGGCCGACGGACTCGGCCTCTCACCCGGAACAGTCGATAATTATGTCTCTGCAACGATCAGGATGATCCGAAGCAGGCTGGCACGTGAAAACCTGTCAGTCATCCTCTTTGTTGCCCTTTTTCTCTTTTAAGAGTATTCTTCTGATCCCCTCCCGATTTATTTTTCATTTCTTATGTGAGATTTCTGACCTTCGCGGGTATTAGATGTATCATGGGGACTATAATCCCCGGAAAACCGGATATTAGATGAGATTGATCAATAACAAGGAAAGAGAGAAGCTTACAAACTATATCAACGGCAACCCGGGCCCGGGGGAGGCTGAGGAGGTGATTGCCCTAATGGCCGGCGGCGAGGATAATGAAGGTCTCAGAGAGATTTTTGAAGAGGACTGGAACAGGCTTATGAACAGTGATACTGCAACCAGCCGCGAGCTAAGGCCTTTGCTTGACAATATTCATCATCAGATAAGGCTTAAGGAGTTTAACCGAAGCAAAACCCTCATAAGGAAGCTATCAGGTTTTTATGCCAGGGTAGCTGCTGCAATTTTAATCCCACTGCTTTTAGGTACAGGATTCCTTTTGTTGAGAGGAATGTCCGGTGATGCAGGTAAAGATGCGGTTGCATCCATCTATGCACCGGCCGGGTCACGCGTTTCATTCACCCTGCCTGACGGCACTGAGGGAATGCTTAACAGCGGATCAACCTTGAAATATTCAATGCCCTTCACCCGGGAACGCTCAGTAACCCTTACCGGTGAAGCCTGGTTCGAGGTTGCTCATGACGAGAATCACCCCTTCGCAATTGACGCCGGGGATCTTGACCTTACCGTCCTGGGTACCACCTTCAATGTGAACGCCTATCCCGAAGAGGACTATGTTGAGGTAGTGCTTAAAACAGGAAAAGTACTGGTCAACTGTGGCCACTACAGTGATGGTATGGTTATGAATCCTTCAGAACGACTTGTTTATGAGAACGGCAAGGTGACAAGAAGTACTGCCGATGCCGTTAAGTATTCATCATGGACCGATGGAAAACTCGTCTTCAGAGGCGATTCGATGTCAGAGGTCGCCAGAAGGATCGAACGCTGGTACAATGTGAAAGTTGAGATCATTGACCTGGCATTGGAAAAATACTCCTTCCGCGCAACTTTTGAGGATGACCCGCTTGAAGAGGTTCTGAAGTGCCTGAGCATGACCTCGCCCATCAGGTATGAGATCTCCCCCAGGGTGATTGCTGAAGACTCAACCTACACCAGGAGTGTAGTAAAGATTTATATGAAATGACAACCCATTAACCAAAACAGTAACCTGATGAAAAAACACAACAGCCCTTAGAAAGCGACAAAAAAAAAGGAAATCGCGTCAACGATTTCCTTAAAAAACATCCTTAACGATATTTTTTAACCTGAAAACTTTCAAAGTTATGAAAAAAACCTACCACCGGGGGAGGACGTTCAGCCGTCCCCTGAAAAAAACTCTTCTGACAATGCGGATAATACTTGCATTTATGCTACTTGGGATCCTGCAGGCGCATGCAACGGATGCATACTCCCAAAAGACAAGACTTTCGCTCAGTGTTACTGACGAGAAACTTGTTACAGTGCTAGACAAGATTGAAGAGGAGACGGAATTCTTTTTCCTCTACAATGAAAAGCTCCTCGACACGGAACGCAAGGTCTCGCTTGCCGCCAATAATCAACTCATTGACGCTGTCCTCGACAAGCTGTTCGCAGGAACGGATGTGACCCATACGATTATTGACCGCAAGATCATTCTCGCCCCGGATTACCTTACCGAAGAATCTGCAACCCAACAACTCAGAATCGCCGGAAAGGTTACAAACCCGAACGGCGAACCGCTTCCGGGTGTCACGGTGGCAGTCAAGGGCAGGATACTCGGCACGGCGACGGCGATGGACGGAACCTTCAACCTGGACAATGTGCAGGCATCTGATGTGCTTGTGTTTTCGTTCATAGGGATGAAAAGCGAAGAGGTTCCCGTAGGATCGCAGACTGTCTTTAATATTGTCCTGAATGAGGAACTGTTTGGCATGGATGCTGTGGTTGTCACAGCTCTCGGTATCAAGAGGGAAGAAAAGGCCCTTGGCTATGCGGTGCAGAAGGTCTCCGGGGATGTGGTCTCAACGGTCAAGGGGGTTGACATCGGGACTTCACTTACCGGCAAGGTGGCCGGTCTGCTGGTGAAGAACAGCTCTGAGTTCTCCGCAGAACCTGAAATATTTGTCCGCGGAGAAAAACCACTGCTGGTCATTGACGGCGTGCCTTACGGAAATATGACCCTGCGTGACCTGCCTTCCGATGATATTGAATCAATTAGTGTTCTTAAGGGTGCCACTGCAACTGCACTCTACGGATCGAGAGGAGCCGGCGGTGCAATAATGGTGACCACCAGAAGGGGGGCTGACAAAAACGGACTCACAGTCACCCTCAACAGCAGCACCATGTTTACCGCAGGGTACCTTGCCATCCCGGAGATGCAGTCAACATATGGCCGTGTGGTAAATACCTCCACAAACACCTATTCACGCTCAGGTGACGGATCATGGGGGGTGCCCCTTGACGGCAGGGAGGTGATTCAGTGGGACCCGGTCTCCAAATCAATGAAGCTCATGCCTTATCTGCCTATTGGTAAGGATAACTTCGCGAATTATCTCGAACAGGGTTTTGTGCTGAACAACAACGTCAGCATAGTTCAGCAAAGTGAGCTGGGCAGCCTCAGGGCATCAGCAACATCAGTACAGAACAAGGGTCAGTACCCGAACTCCATGTATAACAAAATGACCTATACAATTGGCGGCGATATGAGAATAGACAAGTTCTCCCTCGCATCCTCAATAGCGTACAACAAACAGACCTCACCCAACACAGGCTTCAGCGGCTATACCGGGTATGACCCGATGTATAACATACTTGTCTGGTCAGCACCTGATTATGACATCCGCGACTATACAGACTACTGGGTTGTACCTGATGAGGTACAGAACAGCAGCTACACAAGCACAAACAACAACCCCTATTTTGACAGGTACGAGAGGATTCACAGCATCAACAAGGACGTATTCAATGTCAGTCTTGACATGGGGTATGATATCCTTCCATGGCTGAAAGCAATACTTCGCAGCGGGTATGACATCTACAGTGACCGACAGGAGGTACGGGTCTCAAAGGGTTCATTCCAGGGTGGCGGAAGCTCAACTGTTATTCCGGGCGGAACCCAGATATGGGGCGAGTCACAGAGAGGCTCCTATAACCTGGGCCTCAGCAGGGGATTCAGTATCAACAATGACCTGATGCTGACCGCTGACAAGACATTCGATGAGTTCACAGTAAGTGCACTTGCCGGAGGCACGATATTCTTCCGCCAGGATGACGGTATAGAAGCCAGAACACAGGGAGGACTCACCATCCCCGGTTTCTACTCGCTTACAGCTTCAATTAACCCTGCAGCAGTCGGGTCATCCATAAGCCGCCAGCAGGTAAACAGCATCTACGGCCGGCTGGCCCTTTCATGGAAAAGCCTTGTTTACGCCGAGGCAACCCTGAGAAACGACTGGAGTTCAACACTCCCTGAGACTACACGTTCTTATCTCTATCCATCGGTGTCCGGAAGCTTCATTGCTTCAAACCTGCTTCCGGAGATGGACTGGCTCTCGCTTTGGAAGATCCGCAGTTCCTGGACCTCTTACAAGACACCGGCAAAAGTGTTTGACATAAATTCGGTATACACAATTACAAATAATGCTTGGGGAGCTCTCAGTGCAGCCTCACTGCCCACAACAATCAGGGGTACCGACCTGTTGCCTGAATCCGCAGGAACATTTGAAATCGGAACAATGGTCAACCTTTTCAAAAACAGGGCATCAGTTGATCTTACCTGGTACAGGAAGAGAATGTATGACTTCATAAAATTTGCCCCGATAACTCCTG
>CAZHAI010000058.1:0-7278 GCA_964530645.1 uncultured Rikenella sp.
ACCAGTACTTCAAGGCCATTCGTGAAGCTGAGGAGTATCCCGGACCGTCACTCATAATCGCCTACTCACCCTGTATCAACCACGGCCTCCGCAATGGTATGGGTAAAACACAGCAGCAGGCTGAGGATGCAGTGGCATCAGGATACTGGCACCTCTACAGGTTCGACCCGCGCCTTGAGGCAGCAGGCAAGAACCCGTTCCAGCTTGACTCGAAGGAGCCCGACTGGAGCAAGTTCCAGGACTTCCTGAAGTCAGAGGTTCGTTATACATCGCTCCTGAAGGACTTCCCCGGGGAAGCTGACGTACTGTTCAAACAGGCCGAGGAGAATGCGAAGTGGAGATACAACGGCTACAAGCGTCTCTCCGAGATGGCTTACAATGCCGTTCCGACTGACGCTGAACCCAAAACAGAATAAACTGTACTACAGATCTGATGAGAGCCGGCCAGCACCGGCTCTCATTTTTTTTCTGCAGTAAAAGCGGTAGCTTTGCTGCGGCAAAAACCGAACAGAGGCAATGGGCAGGGCACTGGCAATAGACTATGGAAGAAAGAGGTGCGGGGTGGCAGTCACAGACCCGATGAGGATCATCGCCTCGCCCCTCACTACAGTGCCGTCAGCCGGCCTGGAGGCATTCCTCAGGGATTATATCCCGCGGGAAAATGTCACAGATGTTGTGATCGGTTACCCGGTCACTGTGAACAATCTGCCCAGTGAAAGTGTAAAGTATATTAACCCGTTCATTGCAAGGTTCAGGAAAATATTTCCGGAAATACCGCTGCATCTTGCGGATGAACGATTCACCTCACAGATGGCCATGCAGACGATGATCGACGGCGGAGTAAGCAAAAGCGGCAGGCGCGACAAAGCGATGGCAGACCGTATCAGCGCATCAATCATACTTCAGTCATGGCTTAAACTGGAGGAGAATAAAAACAGGAACTGAATAAGAAGATGATATACCCTATTTACGTTTACGGACATCCGGTCCTGCGAAAGGTGGCACAGGATATTGATCAGGATTATCCTGAGCTTGATAAGTTCATTGATGACATGTTCGAAACGATGTACAAATCTGACGGACTGGGACTTGCTGCTCCGCAGGTTGGAAAATCGATCAGGCTTTTTGTGATTGACGGCGAGCCGCTGGCAGAGGACCACCCTGAGATGAAGGACTTTAAACAGGCTTTCATCAACCCGCAGGTGGTTGAACGCAAGGGTTTGAAAGTGCCGATGAACGAGGGATGTCTCAGCCTCCCGGGACTTCATGAGGAGGTTGACCGGGAGTCAGAGATACGCATTCAGTATTATGACCGGCAGTGGAACTTCCGCGACGAGGTCTATACCGGTTACAAAGCCAGGGTAGTGCTCCATGAGTATGACCATCTTGACGGCATACTCTTCCCCGACAGGCTCACTCCGCTGCGCCGCCGTCTCCTGAAAGGCAGGCTCAATGACATCAGCAGGGGCAAATTCGATGCAACATATCGCACAATTCTCCCAAACGGCAGGTAGCAAAACCAGACTTGCCCCGCATTAATTGATTTCTTAACTTTAATGGGTCAAAAGCTGCTGACCCGTGCAAACCAGGGAGATTCCTTTCCTGAGGTTGACTGTGCCGCTGTGTGCAGGTGTGATCGTGGCGGAATTTATGCCACGTTGCTCCGTTACAGCCATTGCTGCCTTTTCTGTGGCCGTCATGGCGCTTGCAGTGATGACTATTCGCCTGATACGCACCGTCTTTCACTCCGACACCCTGTTCGGGGCAGCCCTGATAATATTTCTTGCAGCGGCAGGATTTCTTCTGCGCAGAGGCGAGCAACAGCGTCCCGGTGACCTTGACGGTAAGCGGCAGGAGATCGCACTCCGCCTTTCAGGTTATCCCGCAAAGAGCAACAGCGGCTGCTCCTTCAGGGCTAAGATTCTGAGTGTGAAGGATGGAGACACCCTCACTCATCCCGGGGGTTCTCTTCTCCTGTGGTTCCAGTCTGACACGGTCCCGGCCGGCTGGAAACCCGGTGACCTGCTGAGTTTGAATATCAAACCTGTGAAGGTTGAAAACAACGGCAATCCATGTGAGTTTGACTACACTCGCTGGCTTGAGGGTCAGGGTATCAGGCACATGGCCTTCTTCAGAGCGTCTGACATCATTGGCTACAGTCCGGAGGTCCGCCGTTCTCTGCGCGAAAGCTCTCTGATTGCGGCAAGGGGTATGGCTGAAGCCTTCCGGCGGGCAGGGTTGCAGGGTGAGGAGCTGGGTCTGATCATTGCATTGACGATCGGCGACAAGGAACTGTTGGAGAAGGAGCGTCTCACCTCCTTCTCAAGGTCAGGAGCCATGCATATAATGGCAGTTTCAGGTTTGCATGTAGGAATGATCAGCATGGCTCTTTCATGGCTCCTCTTCTTCCTCAGGGGAAAGCTGAAGAGGATCAGGGTCCTGATTATAATACCTGCCCTGTGGGGTTTTGCATTCATCACCGGGATGACGCCTTCGGTGCTGCGCGCCACAATAATGTTCACTTTCCTGCAGGCCGGGTCACTTATTAACCGCCCTGCAACCGGCATGAACAATCTCCTTGCTTCGGCCTTCATACTCATCGCGGTGCACCCGGGGGTGGTTTTCGAGGCGGGCTTCCAGCTCTCCTACCTCGCCGTAGGCTTTATAATCGCCTTCTATAACTCGCTGTACAGACTCATCAGGATAAAAAACCGGATACTCGATTACCTGTGGCAGATGACTGCCGTCTCACTTGTGGCGCAGGCAGGAACCATGGCACTCTCTGTCAGGCTTTTCAACATGTTCCCCCTCCTCTTCCTTCTGACAAACATTGTTGTAATCCCCATCTCATTCGTTGTAGTGATCCTCGCGATGCTGCTCCTCATTTCCTCTCCCTTCCCTCACGTCGCAGCGTTCTTCGCACTGGTTCTCGACCGGCTGGCAGGATTCACCCTGGGCTTCACCGGCATGATAAGTTCTGCGGATCACGGGGTTATAATGAATATTGGCATGTCAGCCTCGGAGACGATCATGCTCACCGTGTCGATCGCCCTCCTGCTGGCGGCGTTACTCCGGACGGGAAAGTTAACCCTCAGGCCTTTCCTTGTGGCGGCAACAATCCTGCTTGTGTGCAATTCAGTCAAGACGGAGCAGGAGATACGGCAGGACAGGCTGATCACATACAACATAAGGGGCGACAAACTGACTGTCCGGCAATACGGAAGAGTGCTTCTGGTGCCCTCATCTGACGGAAGCGTTCCGGCCGAGGTGCGGAAGCATGCCGTCACCCGCGGGCTAAAGATTGAACTGACCGGACCGGGGTGACATTTCTTTTGTATAACTTTGCGCAGGTTTTAACCAATCTGAAATGAGAATAGTAATTGCAGGCGCAGGCGAGGTGGGAACGCACCTGGCCAGGATGCTCTCGCAGGGCGAACATGAGATAATACTCATTGACTCGGAAGTGGAGCGACTCAAGCCTGTTGACGCCTCCATCGATGTGCTCACCTATGAAGGATCAGCCACGTCGATCAATATCCTGAAGGAGGCCGTGAAGAAACATACCGACCTGTTCATCGCTGTAGCGCACTATGAGGATACAAACATCACTGCCTCCATCCTTGCAAAGAAGCTGGGCGCAAAGAAGGTAATCGCCCGCATTGACAACATGGAATATCTCGAAAGGGCCAACAAGGAGTTCTTCCGCGAGATGGGCGTAGATCATCTTATCTATCCGGAACTAATTGCAGCAAAGGAGGTTATCAACCTTCTTAAGGAGACGGGCACAACCGAGTTCATGGATTTTGCCGGCGGACTGCTTTCCCTGTACGTGCAGAAACTGGAGAAGAACGCTCCGGTGCTGAACCGCACGCTGGAGGAGGTCACCAACTCGCTGGGGTCAATAAAGTACCGTGCAGTTGCAATCAAGAGACATGAGAATACTATAATCCCAAGGGGCAAGGAGGAATTCAAGGAAGGTGATCTTGCATTTGTAATCTCCACAAAAGACGGTATTTCCGACCTGATGAAGTTCTCAGGCAAACGCAATGTTCAGGCCAAGAGCATAATGATCCTCGGTGGCAGTCGTATAGGCAGGCACATCGCGCTTAACCTGCAGCACGTCTGCCAGGTGAAACTGATTGATCATGACCTTGAGAAATGCCGCGACCTGGCGGAGACGCTCGAGGAGACACTGGTTATCCACGGCGACGGCAGGAACGGAGACCTGCTTGCCGAAGAGGGACTGCAGCACATGGACGCCTTCGTGGCAGTGACCGGCAACTCCGAGACAAACATACTCTCCTGCCTGCTGGCCAAGAAGATTGGCGTGATGAAGACAATTGCCGAGGTGGAGAACATGGAATACATCAACCTGGCGGAGAACTCCGGGATTGACACAATTATTAACAAGAAGATCGCCACTGCCAGCCGTATCTTCCGTCATACGATGAATCCCAATGTTACACAGGTCAAGATGATGACAGGTACAGAGGCAGAGGTGATCGAGTACAACGTTCCGGAGAATGCACGAATCACAACCGGACCGCTCAAGCTAATTGATTTCCCGAAGGATGCAATCGTTGGCGGGGGAATACGCAACTATAAACCGTACATTGCAACCGGTGACACACTGATACAGGCTAATGACAAGGTTGTAGTATTTGCACTGCCAACCGCATTTGACAAGCTGAACAAGTTCTTCAACTCAGAACGGCACTAGTTTGCGGGCGGCAGCCTCTCAGAGCTCAAGTACTCCCATCCCCTGCCTCAGGATGACCGGCTCGGGACCGGTGCAGTCGACAACTGTCGAGGGCTCATTGCTGCCGAAACCCCCATCTACAACAAGGTCGGCAAAATCATCATACTTCTCGTGAATAAGCTCGGGATCAGTAATATATTCGATTACCTCTTCATCGTCATGGATTGAGGTTGTCATCAGCGGCCGGCCCAGGTCACGCACAATTGCCATTGTGATGCTGTTGTCAGGGATACGGATCCCAAGGGTCTTCTTCCGGTGCTTGAACATGGCCGGAATCTGGTTGTTCGCCGGAACGATGAATGTGAAGGGACCCGGAAGGTTTCGCTTCAAAAGCCTGAAAAGGTTATTGTCGTGAATCACAGTGTATTCAGAGAGCTGACTCATTGACTCGAATATCATTGACATATCAGGATTGCCCGGATTGAGTCCTTTGAACCGCGCTATCTTCTCAATGGCTTTGCCGGCCCGGATGTCACAGCCCATTGCATAGATCGTATCCGTGGGGTAAATGACGATGCCGCCCTGCTCAAGGACGAATGTCACCCTGCGTACGTAGTCGGGGTTTGGGTTTTCCGGGTAAATTTTGATCAGCATCCTTTAAATGAATGACGGCAAATTTATATACTTCTCTTAAGCAGGTAACAAAAAAAAAGGGTAAGCTACTCACATCGCACCGCTACAACCTTCTACCCTTGCTGCCTTCCGACCCTGGGGGAGTTCAAAGGGAGCTGGTCGTATGAGACTTACCCCGCACAAAAATAGCAACTTTTCCGGGTCCTGCCAAATAATGGTTCTGTTTCTTTTCGGCATTCCGATTCCGGCAAAAAAAGTATATTTGTTTTCAAATCTCAAAAAACACTGAAATGGAACAGAAACGCTCTATCTGGAAAGAGACTCTTAACTACGGAATCATACTCGGTCTCGTCGGGGTAGGATTCTCGGTATTAACTTATATGTTTGACCTGACTTTCAAGCCATGGCTTCTCTGGCCGAGCATGCTGCTCAGCGTTATTGTTCTGTTCTTCCTTCTTCGCGCCTACCGTGACCATTACAACAACGGCTACATCTCCTACGGAAGGTCAGTTGGTGCCGGTGTTGTAATCAGTATCTATGCAGCCATTATCACAGCAATATATATTTATGTGCTTTATGCCTTCATTGATCCGGGCCTTATAGATAAATCAATAGCGTTCGCTGAGGAGAAAATGATCGCGAAGGGTCTTCCGGAGGAAGCTATAGAGAAGGCAGTTGAGATGCAGGCCAAGATGATGAAGCCCTGGTTCACGGCCCTTATGGGTATCATCAACAGTGTCTTTTACGGGCTGATCCTTTCGCTTATTGTTTCACTTTTTATAATGAAGAAGGGCAATCCTCTCCTCGATGAGGCAGAAGAAGAACCGAAACTTTAATATGGACCTATCCGTAGTAGTTCCCGCTTACAACGAAGCGGAGTCGCTGCCTGAGCTGGCAGAGTGGATCGACAGGGTTTGCCTTGGGGCAGCACTTGACTACGAGCTTATCATTATCGATGACGGCAGCTCTGACGGAACCTGGGATGTTGCACGGCAACTCTCTGCGGATAACGAACGGATAAAAGGGATACGCTTCCGCCGGAACTACGGTAAGGCGGCGGCTCTCCACAAGGGCTTTGAAGCCGCCGGGGGCGAAGTTGTAATTACAATGGACGCTGACCTGCAGGACAGTCCTGACGAAATACCCGAACTTGTCAGGATGGTTCGCAAGGAGGGATATCATATCGTCTCGGGTTGGAAGAAGAAGAGATATGATCCTTTCATAAAGCGAACTACTTCAAAGCTTTACAATTATACTGCAAGAAAATTCTCGGGTATCAGGCTGCACGATTTCAACTGCGGGTTGAAGGCCTATGACGGTGAGGTGGTGAAGAGCATCGAAGTTTATGGAGAGATGCACAGGTATATCCCCATGCTGGCACGTGAGGCCGGTTTCAGGAATATCGGTGAAAAGGTGGTTCAGCACCGTGCACGAAAATACGGAGTAACGAAATATGGGCTTGACAGGTTTCTCAAGGGATACCTTGATATGCTTACAATCAGCTTCATCACCAGGTTTGGAAAGAGTCCCATGCACTTCTTCGGGCTGCTGGGGACGCTGATGTTCATCGCCGGGTTCATCATGGCCGCATATCTGGGTATCCGGAAACTGATTTTCGTCTGGAATGAACTGAGGGCCCCGCTTGTGACTGACAGCCCCTGGTTTTACATTGCGCTTGCAGTAATGATAATCGGGTCATTCCTGTTCCTTACCGGCTTCCTCGCGGAGCTGGTCAACAGACGCTCATCTGACCGGAACCGCTACCTGGTGAAGGAAAGGCTGAACCTGGGGTCGGAGAGTCTGAAGGTCTGAGAGTCTGAAGGTCCGAGGTCTTGCAGTCTTGCAGTCTTGCAGTTTTGCGGTCAATAGACTGATTGTAAACTATATAACACTACTGCCCACTGCCTACTGCCTACTGCTTTGCCCTCTGCACATCCCTTGCAAGG
>CAZHAI010000058.1:7378-9807 GCA_964530645.1 uncultured Rikenella sp.
TTTGCCCTCTGCACATCCCTTGCAAGGCTGCGGATGGCCTCGGTAAGCCTGTCCCAGGAATACTGTTTCTTTTGCTCCTCAATGCCGGGCAGAAACCTGTCCTCATTACCGCTGAAGAACCTGCAGATTGCATCTGCAATTGCAACAGGTTCAGGCTCAACCACGTATCCGCAAATACCGTCAGGAACAATCTCCGCCAGTCCACCTACGTTGGTCACCACCATCGGCTTATTGAAGTGGTAGGCCACCTGGGTGACGCCGCTCTGGGTGGCGCTGCGGTAGGGTTGCACCACAAGCGAGGCTGCGGAAAAATAATATTTCACCTCTTCGTCGCTTACAAAGTGCGAATGAAAGGTGACACGATCAGCCAGGCTGAGGTTGTGAATCAGGTCAAAGTAAGGCTTTTCATCCTCATAGAATTCCCCTGCAACAATAAGCTTCACCCCAAGATCCCGAACACATTGCTCGGCCATGGCCCTCAGCAGAAGGTCGAGTCCCTTGTACTCCCTGATGAACCCGAAGAAGAGGATGAACCGGTCGGCAGGGCACAGCTTGAGACGTACTATGGCCTCAGCACGTGACACAGGAACGCTGTAGTTGTCAAACAGCGGGTGGGGAGAAATGACACATGGCATATCAGGTGAGAACTGGCGAAGGTCGTTCTCAACGGCCTTCGTCATTACAAGGGCACCGTCAATACTTTTAACGAAGAACCTTGTCAGCAGCTTGTCGCCGAACCTCCGCTCATGAGGGATTACGTTGTCGAAGATTGTAATGACCCGTGTGTGCCTGTTGCTCCTGACCAGTCTTGCAATGAATCCAAGTGCAGGGGCAAGAAAAGGAAGCCAGTATCGCATAATGACCAGGTCAGGTCTGGTGCGCCTGAGACGAAGGCCGATACTGAACCAGTTTAAAGGATTGACCGAATTGATGGCGCGGGTTATTGGCACTCCCTCAGGTGCGTAACCGTGGTCATACTGTGACTTCCCCGGGAAAAGGAAAGATGGATACTGCAGCCTGAAGGTGTAGATGGCTGCCGCATCACCCTCCTGGAGCAGTTGCTGCGCCATCCTCTCATTGTATGCGGCTATACCGCCGCGGTAAGGATGGGCGGGCCCGCATATTACAATCCGCATCATAATGTTCCGTCAATGCGATTAACCCAGTCAACAAGGTAACGGTACTGCGGCTCGAGGTCACCTCCGGAGGTAATCGTTGCCCGTTGTATCATAGGTGAGTCATTACCTGTAAAGAGGTCATGAAGCACATTATCTATAAGTTGCCTGCCGAAATCACCGGAGGCATCCCTTGGAAGTTCGCCCGGCAGGTTGTCAATTGACATCACGGAAATGTTGTCAGGTTTGCTGAAGGCCTCCTCTTCGCAATGTTTATGGCGGTTGTAGCTGAAGAAGGGATCAGCTATGGTTGTGGCCCTCAGCGTGGTGGGTATCGGTCCGCCAATGTCACAGCTGACGTCGCCAATTACCGAGATCTTGAAATCAGGTTTTTCCACATCCTCCCTGGTGAAGAAGACAGGCGATCTGGGGTCCCAGAAGTGGCCTGTGATGAGCACGTCTGTCACTTTTGTGTATTTCAGGAAATCAGAATGATAATCTTCCGGATGTTGTGTGAAGTTAATGAAGTCAAACGGACGACCGTCGGTATGCTTCACGTAGTGTTGCGGACCCACCTGGCACACAACCGGCACGTCGTATTCCCTGGTGAGGAATTCCTCCGGCGTCACTTTGTGCAGGTTGCTGCAGTTTGCAAGAGTCTCCATCGCACCATTTGCTACGCGTCCCTCGCCTGTCACGAGGATCTTGAGCCCGGGCTTAAGCTGTATCAGCCTGAGGCCGGCCCACATCTCGTCAAGGTCATGGCACTGGTAAGCAGGTTTCAGTTTGAATCTGTTGGTCTTTATACCCCTGGCTCTTAGTGCGTTATAAGCCCCTACGATGCCTGCCCAGCGGCCGAATGCAACTACTCGTTGGCCCTTGTCGGTAGTAAGGTACTCGTAGTCAATCACTTTAACCTTTCTCTTGAGTATTTCGCGGAGCATCTCGAGGTTATGGTCCTGTTTCTTTGCAACATGCGCGAAAAAGAGATAGGTTTTCCCTGGAATGAAGAACCTCTTGTCGACCTCCTTTACACCCATCAGGATGTCGCAGTTGCTGAGGTCTTCCCTCATAGGGATCTTCAGGTATTTGTATTCGTCGTCAGTAAAGCATCTGATATCTGAAGGCTGCACATAGAATTCCACGAACGGGTATTTTTCCTTCAGTTCGACTACCTGGGCCGGGGTCAGTGGAACTCTTCTGTCTGGTGGTATCTTTGTCTCGCGAACGAGTCCTACCTTCACTTTCTTTTCCATATCAGAATAATTTAGTATTGCCGTGAAGATAAGAAATCGGCCCGATTTTTGCGAAGAC
>CAZHAI010000059.1:0-9714 GCA_964530645.1 uncultured Rikenella sp.
ATTCACTGGCAGGTTATGATCCTCAACTGATGGCAGACGCCGGACTGATTGACGGCACCATCTACCGTGACCAGCTGGAGGACAGCATAAGGGTTGCCGCCGGGATCGGTGAAGGCAAAAAGATCAGCTACATCTCAATGACAAAGTATACTAATACGCCGGAGAAGCATGACTCTGAGGGAGGGAAGGATAAGATTGCAATCCTTTTCGCCGAGGGCAGCATCAATAACGGTGAAGGTGATGACTCAAACATCGGTGGCGCAAGGTATGCGGAAGAGCTGCGCAAGCTGCGCCTCGATTCAACGGTTAAGGCCGTAGTCTTCAGGGTGAACTCACGGGGAGGCAGTGCAATTGCCTCTGACCAGATATGGCGCGAGGTGGAACTTACTGACAGGGTCAAACCTGTTGTTGTCTCCATGGGCAATTACGCCGCCAGCGGCGGTTACTACATCGCCGCCGCCGCAAGGAAGATAATGGCCTCCCCTGTCACCGTCACCGGATCGATAGGCGTCTTCGGCCTGATACCCAACGCCGAGATTCTCCTCGACAATAAACTGGGTATCAGTTCCGACGTGGTACGCACCAATGCCCATTCAGACTCCCCGTCGCTGACCAGGCCCCTCAGCGCGTTTGAAAAGGAGGCGCTTCAGGCCAATGTGGAACGGACTTACAGCAACTTCACAGGCGTTGTTGCCGCAGGCAGGGAGATGAGCCAGGCAGCGGTTGACAGCATCGGTCAGGGTCATGTGTGGAGTGGTGCGGATGCTGCCGGGATAGGGCTGGTAGACTCCTTCGGAGGACTCAGTGACGCAATCAGCGAGGCAGCCTCCCTGGCAGGACTTGAAGAGTACCGGATAATCGAGAAACCGGAGGCATCTGACTTCTACACAAAGCTGCTTAAAGAGCTGACCGGTGAGATAAGGGTCAGGGCTATACGCAAGGAGCTTGGTGAGGTGTCGAGGTATTATTTTGACCTGAAGGATATTATATCATCCGGAGGGATAATGACTGTCATGCCCTACTACCTGGAAATCCGTTAGGATGATCCGCCCGGCAAAGCTGATCCTGTGGTTTGCCTCACAGCTCTACGGACTCGCCGTGGCCGTGAGAAACCTGTTCTATGACCTGGGCATCTTCCGGAGCCATTCATTCAATGTGCCCGTAATATGCGTCGGAAACATAACGGCAGGAGGCACGGGCAAAACGCCGCATGTGATCTATCTGGCTGAAAAACTCTCATCACTAGCCCGTGTGGCTGTCCTAAGCCGGGGCTACCTTAGAAAGAGCCACGGATTCCGGAAAGTTACCCCTGACAGCACTGTAGCCGCAGTCGGCGATGAGCCGCTGCTTATGTCACAGTGCCTGCCGGAGGCCGGTGTGTACGTGGACCGTGACAGGGTGAACGGCATAAAGGAAATACTCAGAACAAATCCCCGTGCCGGGGCTGTTTTACTCGACGACGGATTCCAGCACAGGGCGGTAAAGGCCGGGATGAACATCCTCCTCACTGACTTTAACAGGCTGATGACGCACGACAACCTTTTGCCCCTCGGAATGCTGCGCGAGCCATTAAGAGCTGTGCAAAGGGCTGATATAATAATAGTTACGAAAACTCCTCAGAATATGTCCCGCTACGGGATGGAACAGGTCAGAAAGGAACTGTTATTAGCCGGGGCCGGAGAGCAGGTTTTCTTTACAACCCTCATCTACGGCCGTCTGCGTCACCTGTTCAGCAACTCGGTGCGCGAGATCACCCGTGGCACCTCCCTCCTGCTTGTAACGGGAATAGCCAACCCGGCCCCGATCGCTGATTACCTGGGGAGCTTAGCCGGAAAAGTCAGCCATATCCCCTTTCCTGACCACCATACATTCACGGAAGCCAACCTGGACAGGATAACCGAAGCTTTTACTGCCCTGGAGGGAAACGACAAATTAATTGTCACAACATCCAAGGATGCCGTCAGGTTAAAAGAAATCGCTAATATTGCAGTTCACGTCAGGGAGGCCCTTTATTTACTGCCTGTCAGCGTGCAATTCATTGATAATGAGAAGGATTTTTTAAATAAACTGTACTCATATGTTGGAAAAGATCATCAGGACCGCTGACTTTCTCTCCTCCATGGGATTCAAGGATCCCGAGGCTGGTATTGTCCTTGGAACCGGCCTGGGCGGCCTCACAGCAGAGATAGATATACAGGTTGAAATTCCCTACAAGGACATACCTGACTTTCCCGTATCAACTGTTCAGGGTCATGCCGGAAAGCTCATTTACGGAGATTTCGGAGGCAGGAAAGTGGTTGCCATGAAGGGCCGTTTCCACTATTATGAGGGATACGGTTCGGAACAGGTCACCTTCCCCATCAGGGTCATGAAGGAACTTGGCATCAGGGCACTGTATCTCTCCAATGCGGCGGGTGGCGTCAACCCGTCATTCCGAATAGGGGACATAATGATCATTGAAGACCATATCTGCCTGGTGGCAAATCCGCTCATCGGACCCAACGACGACCGGATAGGTCCGCGTTTCCCCGACATGAGCGAACCCTATGACAAAAGGCTCATTGAAAAGGCGAAGGCGATTGCAGCAGGGCTCGGTATTCCCGTCACAAAAGGAGTCTATCTCTCGACAACCGGCCCGACCTTTGAGACCCCGGCCGAGTACAGGTTCTTCCGGATCATCGGTGCGGATGCAGTCGGGATGTCTACTGTGCCTGAGGTGATAACTGCCAGGCATATGAATATCCCCGTTTTTGCCGTCAGCATAATCACCGACCTTGGAGTGGAGGGCAAAATTGAATATACAACCCATGAATCGGTTCAGCAGGCTGCGGAACACAGCGAAGAGAAGATGACGCGTATCATGAAGGAGCTCATCGCAGCCCTCTGATATCCTTGTATCAGTCTGATATTCGGCATATTTTATCAGATCACCTTTTACATCCTCAACGGTAAAGCAAAGCACATGTCTTCTTCCATCGCCGGGTTGATCCTGCGGTGTCATAAGACTCTGCTATAACCATGTACAGACCTGCCGGAAGGCGTGCACCGCTGTCAGAGAGCCCGTCCCATATGAAACTGCTCCCCGCGCCTGCGGCAACCCGTTCTGCCAGCCGTCTGACAGAATAACCCCGGTCATTGAAAACAGTCACGGTGATAACATTCTCCTCACTCCCGGGAAAGACAGCTATTGAGAGCAGGTCCTCGAAACCGTCACCGTCAGGTGAGACCCTGCCGGATGAGAGCATCATCCCGTCTTCCTCTCCTGTCTGCTCAACCCTCACCGAGTTGGGTGCCCCGGGTGAGCCCCAGTTGCACACCTCAGAGGCAGAATGCCAGTTTCCTGGCACTTCCGATGGCAGAGAAGGTGCCACCTTCTCCAGGGCCACCCCGCCGGTGCCCGGGAGAAACATCATGTGCATCGATGAACTGTAATCAACCCTGTCAATTATGACGAGACTTTTATCATAAAGGATTAGGGTCCCTTCATCGTTGGCCATCGCCGGCAGGTGATCAGCCCCGAAAACCTGATCGCCGACTCCGCAGGGATATACCAGCGTAAAATCCTCTTTGCCTTCTGTGAGCGCAACCAATCCACCGGGCAGAAGCTGGCGGTGATATCCGGTGATTGAAGTTGCAGCTGCCTTGGTTCCGCCTGCAAGGAACAGCCGTGAGAGATCAAATACCTTTCCGGAGTTGTTGTAAAGCTCAACATATTCACTGCATTCCGGCGCCGGGTCAGGCATCAGTTCGTTGAAGAGAATCTCTCCGTGCAACGGGTCGGATGGCAGGCCTGTCATAAGCTGGGTGAGACAGGGTGCATTGCCTGCAAAATCGGTTACCTGTGGAGGAATGAAGAGTGTAATAACCTCACCGGGAACAAGATCCTCTCCAAGCGGTACAAGAGTTGTGCGGTCAATATGATCACCCGGCACTGCAGGATGGGTTGACCGGCCTTCTGCCGTCCAGGACGCGGCCCCGGAAAGCATTACAGTCTCATCGAATAACACTGCAACGGTATCCGTCGCCGCAGGCCAGACGGCAACGACACGGGGACACCGTGAGTCGGGAACACTCATAACGGTTGAATTTGTCCTTCCCGGGGTACCCCCGGAAGGATCAACCGAAGGACTCCATGCATAAGGCTCATTGAATGGGTTTTTCAGGTCAGTCAGTTCCGCAGACCACCCTCCGCCGGAACGCGGACCGTCGCCAAGAAACTCCGGGCCGTAGCTGACGGCATGAATCAGTCGCCCGCCAGGATCACGCAGCGCAATGAGCTCTCCGGAATCATTCAGCGATGGAAACGATTTTACCGCCATCACCCGCCCGTAAGGAAGCAGGTCACTTCGGCTCCCGGTGGAACAGAGGATTATCCTTCCGCCCGGTTCTATCCATCCGCTGGAAAGGTAAGCGGTATCCGGGCCTGATATCAGCATGATACCCCCTGTCAGAAGGCTGTCGGCGGTCCGGTTGGTGATCTCGAGGTACTCGCGTTCCGGAAGGCCATGTGAGGGAGTGGGATCGGCCATTATCTCGGTTATGACAACGTCGCCTGTGGCCGGGTAAGCAGGTGAGTTGCCATCTGTCTGTGCCGTAACAGACAGATACAATGACAGTAACGGCAACAGTATAATCTTTTTCATGCAGCGGGAATAAAAAAGGATTAAATTTGTCGCACTTTTCTCATATAAAGTTCGGACAAATTTTTTAAAACACGAAAGAAATGAAAGTTGCAATTGTGGGTGCCACGGGGATGGTGGGCAGGATGATGCTGAAGGTTCTTGAAGAGAGACAGTTCCCGGTCGACAGGCTCTTCCCGGCAGCTTCGGAGCGTTCCGCAGGCAGGGAGGTGATCTTCAGGGGCAAGCCTGTGAAGGTTGTAAGCGTGATGGAGGCCGTCGAGGCCGTGCCTGACGTTGCACTTTTCTCAGCCGGCGCCGGTGTCTCAAAAGAGTGGGCTCCCGTCTTTGCCGAAAACGGCACAGTCGTCATTGACAACTCCTCTGCATGGAGGATGGAAAAGGGCATTCCCCTTGTGGTTCCTGAGATCAACGCTTCATCAATAAAAGCCGATACCCGCATAATTGCAAATCCAAACTGCTCGACAATACAGATGCTAATGGCCGTCGCCCCACTGCACAGGGAGTACGGCATAAAACGGCTGGTCATCTCAACCTACCAGTCGGTCACCGGCACCGGTGTGAAGGCGGTGACGCAGCTTGAGAACGAGCGGCGCGGGCTGGGCGGTGAGATGGCATACCCCTACCAGATCGATCTTAACTGCATTCCGCAGTGCGATGTGTTCCTCGACAACGGTTACACGAAGGAGGAGATGAAGCTGGTGAACGAGACACATAAGATCCTGGGCGATGAGGAGATACGCGTGACAGCAACTGCTGTAAGGGTCCCGGTGACGGGAGGCCACTCCGAATCAGTGAACATCGAGTTCGTGCACGAGTTCGACCTTGACAGGGTAAGGGCTATACTATCGGACACCCCCGGCGTGATCCTCTATGATGATCCCGCTGAGAAGAAATACCCCATGCCGCTCATCGCCCATGACAGGGATGAGGTCTTCGTGGGTCGGCTCCGCCGCGATTTCTCACAGGAGAAAACACTGAACCTGTGGGTTGTGGCCGATAATATACGCAAGGGAGCCGCCACAAACGCAGTGCAGATTGCTGAATACATGATTTCGGCAGGCCTGTTCAGATAACAGGTCCTTCAGCCTCGTAAAGGAATTCGTTGTAGGGATAGCGTGCCACGTGAATCTTCCTTACCTCCTCATAGAGCATGCGACGCAGCTCTTCAAAATTATCACGCCTCTTTGCCGATATGAAGACTGTTCGCTGGTCTCCCGCCCGGGCCATCCAGGTTTTACGGAGATCATCAAGTGAGAGGTTCTCACGCTGAAAAGGGGTCAGGTCATCCTCATCCTTACGGGTGAAGGAGAAGAGATCCGTCTTGTTGAATACGAGTATCGTCGGCTTGTTTATTGAGTCCAGATCCTTGAGAGTGGCATTGACGACAGCCACCTGCTCCTCGAAACCTGGGTGGGAGATATCAATTACGTGCAGCAGCAGGTCCGCCTCACGCACCTCATCCAGGGTCGATTTGAACGACTCCACCAGGTCGTGCGGCAGCTTGCGGATGAACCCCACTGTGTCAGACAGGAGGAACGGCAGGTTGCCCACCACCACCTTCCTGACGGTGGTGTCAAGGGTGGCGAACAGCTTGTTCTCTGCGAAGAGATCACTCTTGCTTATCTGGTTCATCAGGGTCGACTTGCCTACGTTGGTGTAGCCAACGAGTGCCACCCTTACCATTCTCTCCCTCCCCTTTCGGCGGGTATTCATCTGGGTGTCAATCTTCTTGAGCTGTTCCTTGAGACGCGAGATCTTGTCACGTATTATGCGGCGGTCGGTCTCTATCTCGGTCTCGCCGGGACCGCGAAGGCCAATGCCTCCGCGTTGCCTCTCGAGGTGTGTCCACATACCTGTGAGCCTCGGGAGAAGATACTGATACTGCGCCAGCTCCACCTGGGTGCGGGCATGCGAAGTGCGGGCTCGGCTGGCGAATATGTCGAGGATGAGGTTGGTGCGGTCAATGATGCGGCAGTTGAGTTCCTTCTCAATGTTGCGCATCTGGCTGGGTGTGAGCTCATCGTCGAAGATAGCCAGGGTGATCTCATTGGCTGCAACAAAACCGGCAATCTCCGCGATCTTGCCACTGTTGACAAATGTGCGGGGATTTGTATGTTCAACGCGCTGTAGAAATGATTTTACAGGCTCAGCTCCGGCCGTCTCGGCAAGGAACGAGAGCTCATCAAGGTAGTCGCGGGCGCTGACCTCATTTATCTCCGGGGTGATTACCCCTATAAGTATTGCTTTTTCTATTGTGCCTGTTATTAATCAGTGTGTACCATTCCCGTACCCAGCGGGGGCCCGGATGATCCGGCCTGCGCCGGGGCATAACCCCTCCCCTTCATTATGGGCGGGGGTCAAAAATAATACAAACTAATTAATATACCGCCTGTTCGCCTCCATGAAACCCCTGATCGCATTCTTCAGGTTTTCAGTGCACATGATTATCATCTCGAAATCCATGGGGAACTCGACTATGCTCGATTGCAGCATTTTTTTCTGCTCGGGAGTGAGAGCGTTAACTTCGCCAATGGCCCTTGCGGAGATATGTTCGAAATTCGAGGTAGCGCCAATCGGCTCCTTCTTTATTGTACGCTCAGGGTAAAGCGCCTTCATCTCCACATCGCCCTGGATGATGCATTCCTTTACCTGGAAGGTACGAATCAGGGCGCACTGGAGATTGCTGTATTTTTTGACCTTCACGTCATTGCCCAGGGAGTCCTTGAGCACATTACCACGTGCATCCTTGACATAATCAAATCCATCCTCGACAGTTGCCTTGATGAGTGTGTCACGCTGGAACTGTTTGTCGGGACTGACGGCCACGGTGCGAAGGTTAATGCTTACCAGGTAGTCAATCTGTGTATCATCGCCCGGCATCGTGGTATGATATTCCACCCACTCGTTGTTGAGCCTGGGAAGGTCAAGGGCGAGGAGTTCCTTTTCAAATTCATCGGGAAATTTCGTTGCAGAGTAATTCTTCACAGTCACGTAAGCGCGGCTGATGCCCAGATATTTTGACTCCTGCATCATCTGGTCAATGTTTGGATAATCCCCGACGTATTCTCTTGCGCGGACGAATTCAGCAAACGCCTGGCGGTATGAATCCTTGGTGCCGTTTTTCATCAGTTCCTGCCCGTGCGCATAGTAGAAGTCAGCCGCTTTCTTTTTCGCGATCACCATCTCCTGCATGTAGTCAACATATGGCCATTCAATGGTTCTGCCCTCGTAACGGATGGGGGTCACCGTGCGGACTGCCGACTGGCGGTCGCTCATCTTCTTGTAGATGAGGTAGATTTCATCCCAGGCGTTGGTTCTGCCTTCGATTTTCAGGAGACGGATACGTTCGTTGTCCTGCTCGAGTGCTATGTTCATGGCGCGCTCCAGGATTGCAATCTCCTTCTCATCTTTTGGGTTTTTTCTCAGTTCAGTTACAGACTTGTTGATGGCGGCATCGTAATTGCCGACCTCAAGCTGTTTCTTGGATGATCCGCAGCCTGAGACGAGCAGGGCTGCAATAAATAAGATTCCGAAAGTCCTTTTCATAGTGCAGTATTTAAAAAACCCCGCTTGTCAGTTTGAAGGCGGGGTTTTTATTTAACGCTGATATGTCTCTTTTTATTGCAGCTGGAAGATGATCGGGATTGAATACCGGACTCTCACCGGGCGACCGCGCTGCATTCCGGGTTCCCATTTTGGTGATGCTGCCACTGCCTCCTTGGCTGCTTCATCGAGGAGTGCGTCCACGCTGCGGGTGACTGACACGCTGCTCACGTTGCCGGATGTCTCAACCACGAAGGTAATGAAGACTCGTCCCTGGATTCCGTTTTCTGAGGCCAGTTCGGGGTAGCGGACGCGTTTCTGCACCCACTCGCGGAAGGTGTTGATGTCACCGCCCCTGAATTTGGGCATATCCTCAACGATCACGAAGATCTCTTCTTCCACCGCTTCCTCTTCTGCCTGCAGTACCGGAGCATAGATTTCAACCACTTTGTCTTCTGATGTTTCATCATCATCGAATTTGACTTCGTTGTCGATTACAACGTCGTCTTCAACGATCTCAAAGAGGTCGGTTACTGTCACTTCTGGCGGAGGCATTTCTTCCGGAGGAGTCTCCTCGGTGACAGGTATCTGTTCTTCCTCGATTGCTTCTTCGGTCATTCCGTCGAAGGCTGAGTCTCTCTTCTGGCCGCTTGTATATTCCATTGCAATGATGCAAAAGGCCAGGGCGATTATGAGACCGGCCTGTATGAACAATGACTTTTTGTTCTCGAGGTTTGCCTTTTCGTTTTTCTTCGGTTCCATTATGATATTATTATAGGCACCTCAAAGTTACAAATTTGTTTGTCATCTCCGACGGCAAGGTATAAACTGATTTGGAAAAAATTTCTATATTTGCACCGCTCCGGGCGTTTGGAGGGTTAAGGCCGGCCCCGGGGGAGTTCTTGGAGAAGGGGGATATAGCTCAGTTGGCTAGAGCGTGTGACTGGCAGTCACAAGGTCAGGGGTTCGATTCCCCTTATCTCCACAAATATTACTTTTTTAGCGAGTTACGAATTACATGAAGTCTGTAAACATTTGATTTACAGACTTTTTTATTTGCAGCCATTTATTCACCTGATATTTTCAGGTTTTCAATCCTTTACTTGTCGCTCTGACCTGGACGATGGAGAGTATCTGTAATGAATACTGATTCTGGTACGCAGAGAACAATCTTTGGGACGCAGAGCAAAGCAGATTCCAGCTGAATAGTCTAGTTTTCCTATGGCTTTCTGCCGGTGTAAAATGGATAGATGATATGCGACAAATGAAACTCCCTCACAACATGAATAAACTGCTTATAAGTGCACTTCTCTCCTCAATAGTCCATTGCAGTTGCACCCATTATTACTATGTGGCAAATGTCCAGAATATCCCCATGCTTCAGGAGAAAAAGGATCTGTACGTTTCCGGTTTTATGGGCATAGGTGACGGATCTCAGTCTATCGAGCTGCAAACTGCTTATGCAGCCGGGGAAAAGATTGGAGTTATGGCTGATTTTATGACAGCCTGGAGAGGGAAAGTATCCAAC
>CAZHAI010000060.1:0-2695 GCA_964530645.1 uncultured Rikenella sp.
AAGGCGACATACGTGATCCCGAGACATGCCGGAAAGCGGTGAAGGGGGTTGATGTTGTGCTGCACCAGGCTGCGCTGGGCAGCGTGCCGCGCAGCATCGCCGATCCCGCAACAACAAATGCGGTCAACGTAGACGGATTCCTGAACATGATAATCGCCACCCGCGATGCGGGAATAAAGAGATTCGTCTTTGCATCCAGCTCATCGGTTTACGGCGACTCCCCCGAGCTGCCAAAGGTGGAGGACCGCACCGGGAAGGTGCTTTCGCCATATGCAATCACCAAGCTTGTGAACGAGGAGTATGCCCGCATCTTCGGCAATCTCTATGGCATGGAGACAATAGGCCTCCGCTATTTCAACGTCTTCGGAAGGAGACAGGATCCGAACGGACCGTATGCCGCGGTGATCCCGAAATTCACAATATCGTTCATGAAGTATGAGTCGCCCGTCATCAACGGCGACGGCAGCAACTCGCGCGACTTCACCTACATAGACAACGTGGTGATGGCCAACAACCTGGCTGCCACGGTTGAGAATCCCGCTGCACTGAACCAGGCATACAATGTTGCCTGCGGCGACTCGGTGAACCTGAACGAGATGACAAACCTGCTCAGGGGCTACCTGGCCGGGCACGACCAGAAGATAGCCTCGGTGGAGCCGAAGCACGGTCCCACAAGAGCAGGAGACATTCCCCACAGCATGGCCAGTGTAGGAAAGGCTGTCCGGCTGCTTGGCTACAAGCCCCAGGTGCTCTTCGGTGAGGGGTTAAAGCGGGCCGTTGAATGGTATGTTGATAACCTGTAGCGCTGTTAACAACGGGGTGAATCGTTCTTTTCTATCTTTGTCCTTATTGGCATTAACACTTTGGCCTTACACGGCCTAAAGATCACGTATACAGTACGTTGGACACAAGTCTTGTGTGACTGACGCACCGGAGGATTAAATAATCCGAAGGGTCGGCGTGTTGCGCAGAGGGGATTGTCATATCATAAATCACAGCAATTGGCCGTAAAGGGATTAAAGGAAAAGGCTGTCACAGGGATGTTCTGGAGTTTCTCTGACAGCATGGCCACCCAGGTAACGCAGTTCATCATCGGGCTTATCCTGGCCAGGATACTTTCACCCGAGGAGTTCGGACTTGTCGGCATGATCACGGTGTTCCTGGCTATCAGTCAGAGCCTGGCGGACGGCGGCTTCGGCGAAGCCCTCATAAGGAAGAAAGATGCCACAGATGCTGATTATTCAACTGTCTTCTATTTCAACCTGCTTGCCAGCATCGCCATCTTTGCCGTCTTCTATGTCCTGGCTCCTGTCATTGCTTCGTTTTACGGACGCGCCGAACTGACAGACATTGCCAGGGTCCTTGGCGTGATCATCCTAATCAATGCAATCAGCATCACCCAGCGCACCAGGCTGACGAAGCAGATAGACTTCAGGAAGCAGATGAAGATCAACCTGGTGTCTGCGCTGGTTTCCGGAGCAGTGGCAATAATCATGGCACTCAATGGATTCGGAGTCTGGAGCCTTGTCTGGAGAAGCGTGATAAGAAGCATTATGCAGGCTGTGTTGCTTGGGATCGCAAACCGGTGGATACCATCCATGGTGTTTAATCGCGATTCATTCAAGTCGCTCTTCTCCTTTGGATCGAAGCTGCTCCTCACCGGGCTGATCGACACTATTTACAATAACATTTACATGCTCATTATCGGCAAGTTTTTTGCCGCCACGCAGCTTGGTTATTACACGCGTGCCGACCAGTTCAGCCGTCTTGTTTCCCACAATCTTACAAGGACTGTACAGCGGGTCAGTTACCCGGTGCTGAGCCTGGTACAGGATGACAACACGAGGCTTCGGGAGGGATACAGGAAGCTAATCAAGTCCACAATGTTCATCACTTTTTTCATGATGCTTGGGATGGCTGCCATGGCGAGGCCGATGATAGTAACACTCATCGGGGAGAAATGGCTCCCGTCGGTGGAGTACCTCCAGTTGCTTTGCCTTGCGGCGGCGTTGTATCCGCTGCATGCCCTCAATATGAATATCCTGAATATAACCGGGCGGTCTGACCTGCTGCTTAAGCTGGAGGTTGTGAAAAAGCTGCTTGCCGTGCCGGTCATAGTGACCGGGATATTTTTTGGCATACGGCTGCTATTGACAGGAATGGTTCTGCACTCCCTTGTTTCCTATTTTCTGAACAGCTACTATTCAGGTCGTCTGATTGCCTATCCGGCCAGAGAGCAGCTTTCAGATATCATTCCTTCGTTGCTTGTTGCTCTCCTGGTTTCCGCCGGGGTGTGGACGTTGAATTTCATTCCCGGCCTGCCTGTCTATGTGATTCTTATGCTTCAGATCCTGGCACTTTTGGCGCTTACGGTCACACTTGGCAAAACACTCAGGCTGGAGGGTTATATCGAGATAAGAAACATAATTACCGAAAAGGTGCCGCGACTTGGCAGGATTTTGTAGGGAGGGGCAGTCCAGATCCCTGGCAGGATTAAGTAAGCCGGGTATCAACCCCGGGTCAGACACCGGATTGTTACAGATAATCAACTCAAGGTCAGCATAGTAAATCCTTTATGGAAAACCAACTCAAGGTCAGCATATTAATTCCTTTATGGAAAGCCGGCTCAAGGTCAGTATAATAATCCCTTTCTTCAATGCAGCAGAGTATCTGGGGAGATGCCTCGAATCCGTTC
>CAZHAI010000060.1:2795-9695 GCA_964530645.1 uncultured Rikenella sp.
ATAATCCCTTTCTTCAATGCAGCAGAGTATCTGGGGAGATGCCTCGAATCCGTTCTGGGACAGAATCTGGATGCTTACGAAGTGGTTTGTGTCAATGACGGCAGCACGGATAAAAGCCTGGCAATAGCGGGAGAGTATGCATCAGGGCACAGGAACATAAGAATAATCAATCAGCCGAACGGCGGACTCAGCAATGCGAGAAACAACGGGATGCGGGTTGCGGAAGGGGAGTACCTGATGTTTGTTGACGGGGATGACTACCTGGAGAAGAATGTGCTGGGTCACCTGTATGAACTGTGCGAGCGTCACACCCTCGACATGCTCGATTTCAGGGTGAATGTAGTCAGGGAAAGTGTAAGTAACCTGATGTTTCCTGAACCGGACCTGTCGCCGGAGGTCTCAGACGGGAGGAGTTACCTGGCAAGTTATATAGCCAGGTACGGGAGGCAGCCATTTGTGTCAGCGTGGTCACATCTCTTCAGGCGCCGGATGATCACCGCCAGCGGACTTTCATTCATTGAAGGGCGCAAGTATGAGGACCTTATGTTCACGGCAAGCGCCTATCTGAAGTCAGAGAGGGTCATGTATACCGGCATGGCGGTTTACAATTATGTCAAAGTGGAGGGATCAATAACCACCTCTGGCATCTCGCCGGCGCACATCGACGATCTTCACTTCATGGCCCGCCAGGTGGGCAGCCTCTCGGAGGCGAGCGGGATCAGGATACCTATGGACAACTTCTTTACAGGTATCCGCAACCACATGATCACAGCTCTCACCACAGGAAAGTGGAAGCTTTACAGAGAACATTTTGACACGGAGATATTCAGGACAACAAGATTCAACCTTTACAGGCCTGCGAACAGGTTCGTGTTACCGCTGGCAAGGCTGAGTTATACTTTGTGTGTGCTTTACAGCAGGGTCGTGGCTATAGTGAAGGGGTCTATGTTTGTTCATTAGGACCAATTTGTGGCTTTGCTGAAAAGACAGTTATTTATACCTGATCTTGTTGTTATTGCTTTGCTGATCAGTCCGCAGAGAGCGGGCAGATGATCAAAAGAGAGTCACTTAAACAACAAAATCGCGGCTTGTTCGTATAAGGAAAAAATACAACATGCAGAAGATGAGGAGAGAAATCGTTTTGTCACTTTTCCTGGCTGCGGCTTTGCCTTCAGCCGGGCAGCTGGCGGCCGATTGTGAGCCTGTAATATTTCAGCAACTGGACTCGGTTGTGAATTTTGCCAGGCAGGGACAGACGGACATATACATCCCTGTTGATGTTTTTTTATACTGGCAGGGCGATTTTGAGACTGAACCATCGGTTACAAGGCTGTCACTTCCCTCCCGCACCCCTGTAAACAGGCAGCTTTACTTCTACGGTGATAACGACCAGAAGAGACTGTACATTCTGGAGGCATGGGACGGTTCACGTTATGTTAACAGTTCCAGGACTGATTATTATTATGATGATGAAGGATACCAGGTACGTGAAGTCTTTTCATCGTACGGGGATGGCATGTGGATACCTTATCAGCAGCATTGGTACAACTACGACGAGAATAGAACCGTTCTCACCTATCTGAGGCAGATGATGTACTCACCGGATGTCTGGACCGACTATTCATACAAGAACTATATTTATGATGATCAGGGCCGGCTGACAGAGAGGAATGAGCAGCGCATCTCGGATGATGTCATTTTCTGGGTTGAACTTTTCACCTATAATGAGGAGGGCAAAACAGATACCAGGGTGAGGCAGACGCTGAAGTACTACCCTGAGACACGCACCTACGGGCTTGTAAACCTTAGCAGGCAGTTATATTCCTATGACAGGTATGGTGAGATGTCCGGATATCTGTCTGAAACATGGACTAACAATGAATGGGTGCTCACAGGTAAGAGCGTGTATTACCGCAGCCTGCTGACTGACAAGATAATCCCGGTATGTTACAAGGGAAAGACAATAATGATTCCTGTCAAGGTAGCAGTGAGGCTGTTCAATATGGGAGCATTACCAGGATCATGTGAATGCCTTTTCCCGGATGGAATCCCTGATGGTTCGAAGGGCAGTAACAGCAAGCCGGCAGATGGCAGACTGACAGTCTATCCCAACCCGGCTTCGTCCCAAATCACGGTTGTTATGCCTGAAGGGCTTCAGGTAAACGGTGACATAAGCATTTACAGTCACCAGGGTTCACTTGTCAAAAGAACCCTTGCCGGAAGCCAGTCAGAGACTGTCGATATATCTGATCTCAATACAGGATCATATTACCTGATTGTCACAGTTGACGGGAAATCGCTGATGACCTCATTTGTCAAAAAGAACTGATAAGTTGGCCGGACCAGGTGTACTGTTCGTTGTAAGGTCATTTTCCGGAACAGGAGCACAACCTATACGGTTCCGGCAGATCATCAGTCATCTGAAGGAGGAGTATGATATCCACGTTCTTGAACTGACTCACGGTAATGCCGGAGTAAGGGAAGAGGAGGGGATCACAATTCATTCCCTGGCTTATTCACGCATAGGTAAGATTCTCAACCCCCCGGGCAGGAGCTCATCGGTTGAGCAGAGCAGGAGCGGGTTATCCGTCAGTTCCATCAACCCCCCGGGCAGTAACGCTTCTGCAGCCCCGGGCCGTAACGCTTCTGCAGCCCCGGGCAGAAGAGCCTCCGCCAGCAGGACCCTCGCAGTACTCAAGCGGCATATAAGAAGCCTCTTCTTTCCTGACAGTGTTGTTACGGAAGGCGCCAGGCTGAGTCGTGAGGCGGTTAGTCTGACCCTGAGATACGGGTTCAGAGTGGTGGTTCTCAGTGCCTTTCCCTTTACAGTGCTTCGCATTGCGAAAGCCCTGAAGAGACTTGCCGGAATCCGGGTGATTCTGGATGTGGGGGATCCTTTCTACAGGAACTCCAGGAACGGGTTTCTGAGGGACCTGATGGCGCGCAGCTTTGAGGCGAAACATCTCAGGTTCATAGACTCCCTGGTTGTGACAAATGAGATGACCCGGGCACATTACATTAATACATTCATCCATCCCGGACCGGAGGCAGTTCATGTTGTTCCGATGGGGATCAGTGAGTCGATGGCAACGGGTTTCAGGGAGAGGCCGGACCATAACTCCGGCAATTCCCAGGGTGATCCGTTTATTCTTGTTTATGCCGGCCAGCTTTACAGGAAGATGAGGGAGCCTTTCGGGCTTTACCGGGCAGTAAAGGAGCTGAACAGTGAGGCCGGGGTAAAGGTGCAGTTGCAGATGTACGGATCATTCAGCCGGGAGTTTTCCTCGGGCTATGAAGAGGCCGGAATGATCAGTTTCATGGGTCAGATACCACACCATGCAATATCGGAGGTATACAGCAAAGCAGGGGCCGTGGTCTTTCTTGACAATGCTTACGGGATGCAGACTCCCGGAAAGGTTTTTGAGGTGGCTCTCACACACAGACCCGTACTTTTCATTGCAGACCGCAGTGAGTCGCCTGCCCTGGAGGTCGTCAGAGGGCTGAAGCATTTTGTAATAACCGCAAACCAGCCAGACCTGATTGCAGCAGCTATCAGGAAGATAATGGTTATGGAACCTGAGTATCCATCGCCGGAGATAGTTCAGCGGTTTCTGTGGGAGAACCGCGCAAGTCAATACGAGCAGATAATCAATCAGCTGAAAGGTGAATAGGAACCTCAGGTTTTCATGGCAGTTTTACTTTGTCCTGGCCATCCCGGTCATCAATGCAATTGCCTCCAACACCACGGAATATTTCAGGTCTGACATCCTGAACACGGGAAACCTGAGGGCGCTTGTGATCGGCCTCTTTGCCGTCTGGTTCATTTTTGTCAAGATGCCCAACACAAGCCTGTCGAGGTTCATCCTGATCTACCTTGGCTATTACCTGCTGCTGGTGGTTTTCTCAACTGACAGGATGATTTCCGGTAACCTCTACCTCAAGTTCCTCCTGGGGGTTGTAATGTTACCGATAGGTTACTATTACATCAACTCACTGGCAAGGCTTGAGATGCTGCTCAGGATACTGCTTATCACTCTCGGGTTACATATATTCAATATCTTCATTGCCAACATCTTCCAGCTGGGAACTTCGGATTATCTCGATGAAACCTTTTACTTCGGGGCAGGCAGGGTGAACATCACCAAGAACATTCTTGTCCTGGTCTTCCTGCTGCCCGTTACCCTGCTGTTTATTAAGAAGCACCGCAGGGCTGTTATTTTGCTGTACCTGGTATCGTTTCTCATTACAATCATCGGAATCAAGAGGTCGGTCCTTATCTCTGCCGCTGCGGCAGTGGTGATCTACCTTGCAGTCAGACAGCGGTTTACACTGCTGCTCAGAACACTGGCAGTCACTGCAATACTCTTTCTTATTCTGGTGTTCGTCTTCCCAAGGCTGACTGACATCTTCACGTCGAGGTTTGAGGCAAGGGGAGAGAGAGTCGAGCTCACCGAGGAAACGATGGAGACAGAGGGGAGGCTTAGCGAGACGGAGACTGTTTTCAGTGCCTGGAAATCAGGCTCGTACAGGCATAAGCTTTTCGGCTCGGAGGTGTTCAATGACAGGCTCTATTTTGATACCACCAGGATGCTGCATACAGATTACATGATAATTCTCAACGGATCAGGGATAATAGGCCTTATCCTTTGGTTTTACATGTATTACAGCGTGATAAGGGAGAAGCGAAGGTATTTCAGGGTCCTGCAAAATCATGTTCTGTTCAGGGAGATGAATGCGGTCTTCTGGGTACTGCTTGCGGCGCAGCTCATCATGTCAGTATCGGGGACAATATATGCAATAGAGCTCAGGAGCCTGATCTTCCTTTACTGGGGCGCATTCTTCGGTACAATGAGGGGGTACCTGAAAGACAAATACTCATCATCAGGAAAGGTAACTTCCGTTGCCGGTCCGGAACAGACCAGGATATGAAGCTTGCACTGGCGGGAGATATTGCCTTAAGCGGACTTGTAAGCAGTGATCCCGACTCCAACGGCAGGCGGTTCGGATGGCTTGAGGATCATCTGGCGCAGAGCGACGGGCTTATTGCAAACCTTGAGGCGCCGGTTGTGTCGGATGAGAGGAATCCCGGCAAGAAAGCCTTCCTGGCTGCTGATCCGGGGGTGACACAGGATCTGCTCGGAAGGTTGAATGTGGTTTGCGTTTCACTTGCCAATAATCATATACTCGACTGCGGCAGGGAGGGCCTGGAAAACACAATCAGGCTGCTGGACGATGCCGGAATATATCATTCAGGCGCCGGGATTTCGCCGGAACAGGCTGCTCCCGTGATATTTACACTGGCCGGAAAGCGGGTGGCTTTTGCGGCCTACACCGACCGTTCCACACACCCGGCAAAAGAGAATTACCCTGACCTTTTTCTGAACATTTTCGACCCTGACCGCGTGTCAGACGAGGTCAAGAGCCTGAGGAGCCAGGCTGATATGGTTATCATAAGCATCCACTGGGGCACCGACTATTCATTCTTCCATGAACCCTGGCAGCGGGATGCAGCCAGGAAGATTGCTGAGGCAGGGGCTGACATCATTATGGGTCACCACTCTCATACCCTGCAGCCGTTTGAGAGATTTGGTTCAACAATGGTTTTCTACGGACTGGGCGGCCTTATATTCGGTGATTTCGAGAAGAGAGGAAAGATGTATGCCCTTTTCCGGAGAACGAAACGTTCAGCTGTCTTTATGGTGGACGACAGGTGTGTCATCAGCGAGATTATTTCCACCCACGAAAAGAAAGGCAATTTTATTGTTGACGGAAGAAGGGATATCCGCAAGCGTAACAGGCGGCTTCAGTGGTTAAGCAGTATCAGGGAACGCAGCCGTGTTGCCGCTTCTGTGATCAGTTTTCACGAAAAGGTCCTCAGCAGGGTTTATGAATACTTTTTCGGGTATTACATGAATCCGTTCAGGAGGCTTTTCCAGTTCCGGAACATCAGCAAAGCCGGGAAGCTTTTCAGATGAGGATATAGCTGCATATAAGCCGGGAAGCTTATCAGATGACACTATAATTGCATGAAAGCCTGCAAGATTTTCAGATGACTGAATAACTGTAATGAGCGATTTTCTGCTATACCGCACCACCGGTGCCGTCGCTTTTAAGGACGAAGACAAACCGTCTGGGGATACCGCCAGGTACGGGGAGTATGTTCTTCGTCACTTCGGCCGGGGTTTCAGCCGGGCCGGGGATACCGGAATATATATCGGGGGTTATCTTTTACCCCGGAATGACCTCTTTCAGCAATACGGCGCCATGGGCCGGCATGATCTTGTGGCGAGTCTTTACGCCTCTTACGGAAAATCGTTTACCGATCATGTAAAGGGGTGCTTCATTGTAATCATCATGAAGGAAGACCGGGTTGAGATCTTTTTTGACCACCTCGGGCTTTTCAGGGCATTTTATTACTCTGCCGGCGGTCGGTTCCTGATGGCCGGAACGGTCTCCCGGCTGAAGGAGGCCGGAGTCAGCTCCGGGCCTGACCGGGTCTCACTTGCGATGCAGGCACTTTTCCACAGGGTGCCGGGACACTTTACGGTTTACAGTGATATCAGCAAGAACGGACCGGCAGACTACTTCAGGCTTGAAGGCGGCACGGTCCATCAATCAGCTTACTTTAAACCGGGCGATCTGACCGGTAATGATACGGTGAGGCGGGATGTCGAAACAGAAGAGTTTGCTACTCTGTTCCGTAGCAACGTCATAAACCTGAACAAATATTTCAAGCCCGAATCAACACTCATAACCCTTACCGGCGGCAAGGACAGCAGAACCATCCTGGCTGCACTGCTCAGTGCCGGGATAAAGCCATCGGGCTTCACTTACGGCAATCCTCTTTCACGCGATGCCGTCTATGCCGGCAAGACAGCCCGCAAAACCGGCATCAGTCAC
>CAZHAI010000061.1:0-9482 GCA_964530645.1 uncultured Rikenella sp.
ACAGAAATTTTCTCAATAATTTTGAAGTTAGTGCCCTTATTCGCTTACTTTGCCCTGTTTTAAAAAAAACTCGGATGACAGATAATCTGGTAATTGTTGAATCTCCTGCCAAAGCAAAAACGATAGAAAAATTTCTCGGAAAGGATTATACCGTTGTATCAAGCTTCGGTCACATTCGTGACCTTGTGAGGAATAACCTCGGGGTAGAGGTTGACAACGGATTTGCCCCGGTGTACGAGATACCGGAAGACAAGGCGAAGGTTGTTGCGGAGCTCCGCAAGCTGGCAGGACAGGCAAAGACTGTATGGATCGCATCTGATGAAGACCGTGAGGGAGAAGCAATCGCATGGCACCTCATCGCAGTGCTCGGTCTCGATCAGGAGACAACGCGCCGCATTGTGTTCCATGAAATAACCAAGGAGGCTATTACCCACGCTGTGGAATCTCCCCGCCAGGTTGACATGAACCTTGTCAACGCCCAGCAGGCACGCAGGATACTTGACAGGCTTGTCGGCTTCGAGCTCTCCCCGGTTCTCTGGAAGAAGGTGCAGCCCTCTCTCTCTGCCGGCAGGGTTCAGTCTGTGGCTGTCCGCCTGCTTGTTGACCGTGAACGTGAAATAATTGGCTTTGCGGCAGACTCCGCCTTCAGGGTTACCGGAACATTCAGCGGAAAGAACAATGAAGAGACCGAGGTCCTGCTGAAAGCCGAGTGTCCGAAAAAATTCAGCACAGAGCCCGAAGCTAAACTCTTTCTTGAGAAATGTGACGCTTCTCAATTCTCAGTTGAGAATGTTGTAGTGAAGCCCGGCACCCGTTCCCCGGCGCCGCCATTCACCACATCAACCCTTCAGCAGGAGGCCTACCGCAAGCTGAGCTTCTCGGTAGCGCAGACAATGTCAGTGGCGCAGAAGCTGTACGAGGCAGGAAAGATCACATATATGAGGACTGACTCAACCAACCTGTCATCTCTGGCGCTGAACACTGCAAGGGAGGTTATAACGTCCGAGTACGGCGAAGCCTACTCACGCACCCGCCAGTTCAAGACTCACTCCCGCGGCGCACAGGAGGCTCATGAAGCAATCAGGCCCACATATTTCGACAAGAAAGAGATCGCAGGAAGCAACAACGAGAAGAAACTGTACGAACTCATATGGCGCAGGGCGATAGCCTCCCAGATGTCAGATGCCCGGATGGAGAAGACAACAATTACAATCGGAATGTCAGCCTCCCCGGTCAACTTCACCGCCACCGGAGAGGTCATCCTCTTCGACGGCTTCCTGAAAGTCTACACCGAATCAAATGACAACGCCTCCGGCGATGATGAAAAAGACATTCTCCCGCGTGTCGACGTGGGCATGAAGCTTACCCCGGGGACCATCACCGCTCTTCAGCGCTTCACCTCGCCTCCTCCGCGATACACGGAAGCCAGCCTGGTCAAGAAGCTCGAGGAGCTCGGGATAGGAAGGCCCTCCACCTACGCACCTATAATTTCAACAATCCAGTCACGCGGTTACGTCTCCCGGGAGGACAGGCCCGGCGAGAAGCGAAATCTTGCCCAGCTCACCCTCACAAAGGGAAAGATCACAAGAACTGAAAAGACAGAGATAGCAGGCAAGGAGAAATCGAAGCTTTTCCCGCAGGACATAGGCATGATTGTCAACGACTTCCTCATAGCAAATTTCCCTGACATACTTGATTACAATTTCACTGCAGGCGTCGAGAAGGAGTTTGACGAGATTGCCTCCGGTGAGATGAAGTGGGAAAAGATGATTTCAACCTTCTATGGTCCCTTCCGCAAAACCGTTGACGAGTCGCTCTCCACCCGTGCCCGCATGACCGGGGCCCGTCAGCTGGGCATTGACCCTGTCAGCGGCCTGCCCGTTCTGGTGAAGATGAGCCGTTTCGGCCCCGTTGTCCAGCTCGGTGAAGCCTCACCCGAACAGAAGCCCCGCTTTGCCAACCTCAGGCGCGATCAGCTGCTCGAGACGATTACCCTGGAGGAGGCCATGGCCCTGTTTGCCCTGCCACGCACAGTGGGCACCTTTGAGAACGAAGAGATGACTGTCGGAGTGGGGAAATTCGGACCGTATGTCAGGCACGCAGGAAAGTTCTACTCGCTGAAGAAGGGTGTTGATGATCCGTATGTCATTACCGAGGAGAGGGCCGCAGAACTGATCAGGGAGAAGAGAGAGGGTGACAAGCAGAAAATGATCAACGAGTTTGGCGATATCAAAGTGCTGAATGGCAGGTACGGCCCATACATCGTGCATGACAAGACCAACTACCGCATCCCGAAGGGAACCGATCCTCAGAAGCTTACAAAGGAGGATTGCCTGGCTATTATTGAGAAGGGCGGCAAGACAAAAGTCACCCGGGGCAGGAAGAAAAAGTGACCTTATATAATAATATGATTGACCTGAACCAATACATTGATCCGGTTTGCCTTGACAAGCCGTGGGTTGAACCGCTGAAGGGATCTGCGGCTTTCCCTCATAACGTGTTGGTCAATACCGGCAATGAGCCCATCGGCGATCTTGACGGTTTTGCTGTAGCAATCATCGGCGTGCCTGATGACCGTTTATCATACAACACCGGAGCCGCGCATGCGCCAGACGCAATCAGGAAAAGCCTATACTCCTTCTCCCGCCTGCCGGGGAAGCTGAAGATCACTGACCTGGGCAACTTCAGGCCGGGCGCCTCTTTTGATGATACGATTGCCGGCCTGCGCGATGTTCTCCTGCAGCTCCTGGCGCAGAAAATAGTGCCGGTTGTCATTGGCGGCACAAGCGCCCTCATGCAGGCCATTGACCGGGCTCTGTCAGCCGGGAAACAGAAGTGGTCACTCGTGTCGGTCGACTCCCGAATCGACTTTACTGCAGAGAAGAGACCTGCAGACTCACTCAACTGGATGAATGACCTGATTTACCGCAGTGGCAGCTGCCTCTCTCACCTCTCGGTCATAGGGCACCAGACCTATCTCACTGATCAGCAGGTGGCGAACAGGTTTAACCGCAGGCATTATGACATGATGCGCATTGGTGAGGTTCGTGCCGCGGTGCATGAGACCGAACCGCTCTTCCGTGATGCGGCCGCGGCACTGTTTGACATCGGTTCAGTTCGCCAGTCAGATGCTCCCGGAACAATACTTCCCTCTGCCAACGGCTTCTACGGGGAGGAGATATGCCTCCTTGCCCGATACGCAGGCCTGTCTGACAGCCTGAAAATATTCTCGGTCATGGAGGTTAATCCCACCCTTGACAACAGGATGCAGACTTCAAACCTTGCAGCCCAGCTGGTATGGTTCTTCCTGGAGGGATTCTCACAAAAACAGTATGAGATCTCCTTCCTCGGCGACCAGTCAAGCAACCGCTTTACCCGTTATCATGTGACTCTCAGCGACCTGGAGGGCCCGGCCATCTTCATCAAGAGCATGATTACCGACCGCTGGTGGATAGAGATACGTGACCCGGAAGGCAATCCGCATTACCTTGCATGCTCGTACGAGGACTACCTCATGGCGAACCGCGACCAGGTGCCTGGCAGATGGACAAGGGCGCTGCTCAGATATGGCCACTAAATTTGGCCTCAATTTTGTGGCATGCATATTTTTTATTTATTTTACCCGTTATAGTGAAGGGTTTACACGCACACCCCGGAAATGAAGAAAATCAGGATTATAATCCTCGCATTAAGCATCCCGGCCAGCATGGTCTCGGGTCAGCAGGATCCGGTACTGAGCAACTACATGTTCAACACCCAGACCTATAATCCGGCTTTTTCGGGAATGTCAGGCATGATCACCGCCACCGCTCTCACCCGCCAGCAATGGGTAGGCTTCCCCGGAGCCCCTTCGTCCACTATCTTCAATGTCAACATGCCCTTCAGCCTCTTCGGACTCCGCAGCGGCGCCGGCCTTCTTGTCGCAGCAGACAAGTACGGCTTCAGCAATGACATTGATATAAGCCTCTCTTACTCGTACCTGTTTCAGCTGGGAACAGGAACACTTGGAGCAGGCTTCAGCGCCGGGGTACTTAACAAAACAATTTCGCCTGAGTGGTATATCCCCTCGGGGCCGGGGCACACTCCGCCGGAAGGAGATCCGCTGATACCGGAAAATGACGAATCTTTTGTGGCCCCTGATTTTTCAGCAGGTGTCTACTACCAGGGACTCAGCTACTATGCCGGCATATCAGTCACACACCTCAACCAACCTAAAATAAAATACTCGGAGACAGCCACTTATGTCAGCCGCGAATACTACCTCACCGCTGGTTACTACTTCCAGCTTCCCAACCCTGCATTTGAGCTGGTACCATCAGTTTTTATCGTTCACGACGGTGCCACAACACAATATTTAGCCACCGGGATGGTTAGATACAATAAAAAGATATGGGGTGGCGTTTCTTACAGGTTAAGTGACGCAATCACAGGATTCGCAGGCATAGAATTAAATAACGGTCTAAAGGTTGGATATGGATACGACTTCCCGGTATCGGAAATCAGAAAAGGCACAAGCGGCTCACACGAGTTCATTGTTTCCTACAGTTTCGACATCGGTCTCGGGAAGAGCACCACAAAGTACAAGAGTATCCGGTTCCTCTAGGAGACAGGAAAAAGAAAATTACTTGATATTTTAAATTAATGAGTATATGAAAAAGGCAACCCTTTTAGCTCTTACGTTAATCCTGATTTTGAGTAGCTGTGGCTCTTACGAGTCAGGCGAGTTGACAGGTGTTCAGGGAAGGAAGAAGTTCTATGAGCCGGAGCCGTTTGAGATGGCGTTTATCCCCGCCGGTTCGTTTGTTCAGGGACCGAGCGACCAGGATCCGCTGCGTTCCATGAACAGCATCTCCAAATCGGTGACTGTAGAAGCTTTCTGGATGGACCAGACAGAGATCACAAATAATAAATATCGTCAGTTCACCAACTGGGTGCGTGACTCTATCCTCCGGACCAGACTTGGAGAGGAAGGCATCGAGGGTTACGAATATTTCAGGACCGATGAGGAAGGTAATGTAATGGAACCCAATGTGTTGAACTGGGAAGAGGAAATCGACTGGGAAGATGAGAACGTCCAGTCAGTGCTTGAGTCCATGTATTATCCTCCCGAGGAGAGATTCAACGGGAACAAGCAGTGGGACACCAGGCTTCTTAACTACTCATATTTCTGGGTTGACTACAAGCAGGCAGCCAAGGCAAGATACAATTACAAGGACGGGAAGTACGAAGGCCAGGTGACTGACCTCGAGGGTAACACAACAGATGTTGTTGACCGCTCATCCTTTATAATGCACCATGTGGTGAATATCTATCCTGATACACTTGCATGGATAAGGGACTTCACCTATTCTTTCAATGAGCCCTGGGCTACCTTATATTACTGGCATCCCGGCTATGATGACTATCCTGTTGTGGGTGTCTCATGGGTGCAGGCCCGCGCATTCAGCGTCTGGCGTACCAACTTCATGAATGAACACCTGCGTGCCCAGGGTATTGCCGATGTGCACAACTACCGTCTCCCGCTTGAGACCGAATGGGAATATGCGGCACGCGGCGGTCTCGACCTCTCAATGTATCCGTGGGGCGGACCTTACACCAGGAACTACGAAGGTTGTTTCCTTGCAAACTTCAAACCGCTGCGCGGTAATTACATAGACGACGGAGCCACATACACAATCAAGGTGGCATCCTTCGAACCCAATGAATACGGACTGTTTGATATGGCAGGAAACGTGGCCGAATGGACCTCCTGCGCCTACCATCCCTCATCATATGTCTTTACCCATGACCTCAACCCCGACTATGAATACAACGCCCGCCCGGACGATCCGCCCGTGCTCAAGCGCAAGGTCATCAGGGGAGGCTCATGGAAGGATATTGCACTGTTCCTTCAGACATCAACAAGGGACTACGAATACCAGGACTCAACAAAATCATTTGTCGGGTTCCGCAATGTGAGAACTTACATCGGAGTTAATAACTAATACCGTCTAACTTTAATACATAATCATATGGGCCTCTCGGAAATTGTTCATACTAGTAAGTGGAAAGGATTCATGTCCAAACTTTACGGCTGGGGTGCCTCGGTCGTGATCATCGGTGCTCTCTTTAAAATCCAGCACTATCCCTTTGCAGGGTTACTTCTCTCTGTCGGTCTTATCACAGAGGCAATTATCTTCTTCTTTTCGGCGTTCGAGCCGCTCAAGGAGGAGCCGGACTGGAAACTGGTTTACCCGCAGCTTGACCCCAACTACTCGGGTGAGGACATCGGTTTTGCAGCTGTTGGCGGCGGTGGCGGTGGCTACGGCGGCGGTGCCGGACTTTCCCAGTTCGACAAGATGCTTGCCGATGCGGGAATCACTCCGGATGTGTTTGACAGGCTCAGCTCGGGGCTGAAAAAGCTCACGGAAACCACGGCGAACTTCAACGCCATGGGTGACCTGGCAGCCACCACGAATGAGTATGCCGGCACAGTCAGAAAGGCCAATGAGTCACTCAGCTTACTCTCTGAATCGGTGAAGCAGACCGCAAGGTCAATGAATGACACAAGCACTGTATACCAGGCTATCGGCGAGTCTTCAAAGACAATCGAAACCGGCGGCAAAAGCTATCATGAGAAGCTCGAGGTACTCAACAAAAACCTCTCGGCCCTCAATGCAGCATATGAACTGCAGCTTCGCGGCGCCAATGACCATGTGAAGAGCACCGAAGTAGTATATAAAGGTATCGAGGGACTCATGAAAGACCTCTCCGGTTCAGCAGACGACACGAAGAAATATCGCGAACAGGTTGCCAAACTGAACGAAAACCTCGGCTCGCTTAACAATGTTTACGGCAACATGCTTGCCGCAATGAACGTGAAGTAATGTTGAGTTCATCAATATATCTGCTAACTACTAAACTATCCGCAAATGTCTAAGGGAAAAGAGACCCCGCGGCAAAAGATGATCGGGATGATGTACCTCATCCTGACCGCCATGCTGGCTCTTAACGTTTCAAAGGAGGCGATCGAGGCTTTCAGGAAAGTTGACCTGAGCCTGACAAAGACCACCGCGAACTACATCAAAAAGAATGACATCACCTATGCAGCTTTTGATGCCGCGGCAGAGGAGAATGCTGAGAAGGCGGGAGCCTGGAGGACCAAGGCTTACGACGTCAAGGCCCGCGCTGATGAACTGTATAACTACATTCAGGACCTCAAGGTTGAAATCATTACTACGGCTGAAGGCCCGGAATCGGAAGCTCTCCTTCCCGATAACCAGATCGATATCAACAAGGTAAAGAAGATAGACGAGAACAACGTACCATCTGAGGTGCTTATCGGATCAAACCAGGCTGGCAAGGGGAATGACCTCAAGGCACAGATTGAGGATTACCGCTCTTACCTGGTTGAAACACTCGAAGGCAAGGATTTCTCTGCAGAGCGTTCGATACTTGACATACTGAACACTGACGATCCCCAGAACCTCGAAGGTACAGGAACGGAGAACTGGGTGAATGCCAACTTCCAGACCATGCCGCTTGTTGCAGTGATCACAATCCTCTCCAAGATGCAGGTCGACGTGCGCAACGCCGAAACCGATGTGCTCAATTTCCTCTATACCCAGATTGACGCCGGTGCGTTCAGGTTCAACAACATCATTCCCACGGTCACAAGCAACACCTCTTATGTAATGCAGGGGAATGAATATGAAGCAAGAGTATTCGTTGCTGCAACTGATACAACACAGGACCTCGAGATATTCGTAGGCCCCTATACAACAAAGACAAACCCTGACGGCACACCGTTATATGAGCCGTCAAGCTCGGCAACCCAGCTTCCCATTGACAAATCAGGCGTGGGGATCTACAGGGTGAGACCCGGCTCCGTTGGCGAAAAGTCATGGGGAGGCGTTATCAGGATGAAAGCTCCGGATGGCAGTGTCCGTACATTCAACTTCGATCAGAAGTATTCCGTGGGAACGCCAAACGTAGTTGTCTCCCCCACCGCCATGAACGTTCTTTACCAGGGCATCCAGAACCCGCTTGATATTTCGGTTCCCGGCGTGGGATCTGACAAGCTTACAGTTCGCATGACAAACGGTGACATCAAGAGAGGCAAATACAAGGACTACCGCGGTGACTACGTTGCACAGCCGCGCACCGTGGGCCAGAATGCACAGATCATCGTGTCAGCCAATATTGACGGCAAGGTGCAGACATTCCCTGCAGTTGAATTCAGGGTAAGGCGTCTGCCTGACCCCGAGGCCCGCTTCGCCAACATGAAGGAAGGTAATGTGCTCAAAAGTGTGGCCTCTGCCCAGCAGGTGGTGACCGCAGTCCTTGAGAACTTCGAGTTCGACCTTACCTATACCGTCACAGGCTTCACGGTCTCTGTCAACGACAAGGGATTCGAAATCACAGCCGAATCAAACAACAACAGACTTACCGACAAACAGAAGGGTCTGATTGCAAACCTTCGTGCCGGACAGAAACTCATTATAGAAAAGATCAAGGCAGTAGGACCCGACGGCAGAACCAGGGACCTCAACCCGATCATTCTCAAGATTAACTAACAACAGAAGAGACAAATCATGAACAGAAGAATTCTGGCAGGCCTCGCAGGCATCCTGTTTTGCACAGGAGCAATGGCCCAGTCGTTCGGCGACATCTACACAAAGCAGATGCCCGATAACCAGAAGGTCAACTATACCTATCTGAATGAATCGGACGTGATCTGGTCAAAAAGACTTTACCGGATTATCGACCTGAGGGAGAAAATGAACCTGAACCTCTACTACCCGTCACTTAGATTCGATGCCGCCAATAACCGCTTCGTATCAGAGATGTCAGACGGAAGGATGAACCTCTCGGGTATCCTTCTCAATGAGATACTCTCAGGTAAGGTAAATGCGACCGACGGTGACGCCATGACGGTACCGACAACCTACAACGATATCGCTGCAAAGATGAACCGCGACACTCTTACAATCACGGTTATCAATGCAGAGGGTCGGGAGATTGACTCCACGGTGACCAATATGGAAAACCCGGCCGATATCAAACAGCTGATGGTGCTTGAAGAGTGGTTCTTCGACAAGAAGCACTCGCGCCTTGATGTGCGTATCATTGGCATATGCCCCATCTACATGGGCTATGACCAGATCACCTCCAGGCTTGTCAAGAGACGCCTCTTCTGGATCAGGTACGAAGATGTAAGGCAGGCTCTGGCACAGAACGAGGCCTTCAACTCCTTCAATGACGCACAGCGTATTTCTTTCGAAGACCTGATGCTTCAGCGCAGGTTCGACGGATACATCGTCGCTGAATCAAACGTCTACGACGACAGGTCGATAAACCAGTACAAACTGGGATCGTCCCAGATCTTTGAGGCGGAAAGGATTAAAAACGAGATTTTTAACTTCGAGCAGGATCTCTGGGAATACTAGAAGATCCCGGAATTATGCGAAAGAGACAGGCCTTGTGACCTGTCTCTTTGCTTT
>CAZHAI010000062.1:0-9442 GCA_964530645.1 uncultured Rikenella sp.
GCCCCGGTGATGCCGAAATGGGCCATGGGATTCTGGCAGAGCCGCCAGCGCTATACGAACCAGGAAGAGCTCCTCGGCGTGGTCAGGGAGTACCGGAAGAGGGAGATCCCATTTGACAATATTGTGCTGGACTGGCAGTACTGGCCCATCGACAAGTGGGGCGACCACCGGTTTGACCCCACCCGTTTCCCCGATCCTGACGGGATGATAAGCACCCTGCACAACGAGCTGAATGCCAATATTATGATCTCCGTATGGCCCAAGTATTACGTCGGTACTGAGAATTACGATGCAATGAAGAACAAGGGCTATCTCTACATGCGCAACGTGGAGAAGGAACGCAAAGACTGGATCGGATACCTCTCCACCTTCTATGATGCATTCAACGCTGATGCCCGTGCTGCTTTCTGGGATCAGATCAACGGTGCACTTTACAGCAAGGGGATCGATGCATGGTGGCTCGATGCCACCGAGCCGGACATAACCTCCAACCTGCCGATGGATGAACGCAAGGCGATGATGAACCCGACAGCCCTCGGATCAGCCGACAGGTACTTCAATGCCTATGCCCTGGTACAGGCTCAGGGAGTCTTCGAGGGGCAGCGCGCCACTGATCCGGAGAACAGGGTGTTCATTCTCACCCGCTCAGCCTTCGCAGGGCTGCAGCGCTATTCGGCCGCCAACTGGAGCGGTGACATCGCCGCAAGGTGGCACGATATGGCAGCACAGATACCGTGCGGCCTCAACTTCTCGATGTCAGGCATCCCCTGGTGGACAATGGATATCGGCGGATTCTCGGTTGAGAGCCGTTACCTCAACCCCTCCCCGGCTGACCTCGAGGAGTGGCGTGAGCTGATGACGCGCTGGCACCAGTTTGGTGCATTCGTTCCTCTGTTCAGGTCACACGGTGAATTTCCATTCAGGGAAATGTACAATACCGCCCCGGCAAACCACCCGGCCTATAAAACGATGGTCGAATACAACCATTTGAGATACAGGCTGATGCCTTATATCTACTCCCTCGCAGGACAGGCATGGCTGAATGATTATACAATAATGAGGGGGCTGACAATGGACTTCAGCGGAGACACAGCCGTTTTCGACATAGCCGACCAGTATATGTTCGGTCCCTCCCTGATGGTAAACCCGGTAACGGAATACAAAGCCCGGTCGCGCAGCGTCTATTTCCCGGCAGCTTATGGCTGGTATGACTTGCGTTCAGGGAAACACTTCGCCGGTGGCACTGTGGCAGAGGCAGAAGCACCGTATGAGTATATGCCTGTATTTGTCAGGGATGGTTCGGTTATACCGTTCGGTCCTGATCTGCAGTATACTTCGGAAAAGAGTGCAGATCCGCTGACCCTGTGGGTCTACACCGGGGCTGACGGCAGCTTCACCCTCTATGAGGATGAAGGTGAAAACTACAATTATGCAGAGGGCGCCTATTCCCTGATTCCTTTCAGCTGGAGTGAGGAGGAACAGACGCTGACAATAGGAGCAAGGGAGGGCGAATTCCCCGGGATGATCACAGAGCGTACAATCAACGTGGTGGCAGTATCAGTGAAGAAGCCTGTGAAGCTTGACTTCGGAAGAATCCCGGACAAATCGGTAATCTATACCGGGGCAGAGATAAAGTTGCAGTTTGATAAATAGTCTGCAGCTGAAAATTAACTGACAGTGAAACGATTAAATTTCTGATGATTATGAAGAGAGTGATCCTTGTTGCGATGGCAGTAATGGTTCTTGCCGGTACCGCTGTCTCACAGAGCATCGTGCCCGCCGAGTGGAAGTTTTTGCAGGGCGACAAGACAGAGTACATCGATTCGGCCCTGAACGAATACTGGTGGAAAGATATCTCACCCCTGACCGTATGGGAGAGACAGGGATTCCAGGGTTATGACGGGTTCGCATGGTACAGGGTGAAGGTTGTAGTTCCCCCATCGATGAAAAAGAATGCATTCAGGTACGGAGGCCTGATGCTTAACCTGGGGAAGATAGATGATGCCGACGAGACCTTTTTTAATGGGCACAAGGTTGGTGCAACCGGAGTAATGCCTCCTGACTATGCAGGGGCCTATGACGTACGGCGTTCTTACCTGATACCCCCGGAGTATGTTCAGTGGGGAAAGAAAAATACAATTGCGGTACGGGTTTATGACGCCGGTGGCGACGGAGGCCTCTACGGGGGTCCGGCCGAACTGACAAACAGAGGCAATCCTGATCTGCTGGCCCTTGGCACCGTATTCGCACAGGAAGATATGATCCTGAAGGGATTGTCCAACGTTGAAATCCTTACGTTCGTTAAGAGCGAGTTCAGGAAGAAGTTCAGGGGCTCTTTAACACTTAAGATTTTCACTGACTTCGGGGAACAGGTTTATAGTGGTTACCGTGAGGTGGCGGTAAAAAAGATGAGCTCAGACTACATCCCGTTCATGGTCAAAGACCTGAAACCCGGCTTCTACAAGGCCACACTCTCCCTGGAGAGCAAGATGGGAAACATTAAACACAACTTCAATTTCGGTTATGAGCCGGAAAAGATAGTCTCACCTGCCGATCCGCAACCCGATTTCGCAGAGTTCTGGCAGAGGGCCAAAGCTGAGCTGGCTACCGTAGATCCGCAATACAAGCTGATACGTATCGACAGCCTGTGCACAGAGAAACAAAATGTTTACCTCGTCGAGATGAGGTCATTGGGCAATGCACTCATCAGGGGATGGTACAGGGTTCCGGTTAAACCGGGCCGTTATCCTGCCATCATGCAGGTGCAGGGATACAGCTCTGTTATGGTCCCCTCCTACGTCAATTACGGTGATGACGTAATCGGGTTCGGATTGAATATAAGAGGTCACGGCAACAGCAGGGACGATGTCAATCCCGGTTTCCCGGGATATATACTGTATAATCTCGAAGACAAGGAGAAGTACATCTATCGCGGAGCCTATATGGACTGTGTCAGGGCTGTAGACTTCCTCTGCTCAAGGCCGGAGGTTGATGCCTCCCGCATTGCGGTTGAGGGGGCCAGCCAGGGCGGTGCCCTCACCTTCGCGACAGCAGCGCTGAATAACGACAGGATTGCAGTATGCGCCCCGCAGGTACCCTTCCTCTCTGACTTCAGGGATTACTTTAAAGTCGCAGTCTGGCCCGGGAACGAGTTCGTCGAGCTGATTGACCAGAAGAAAAAGCTTACATGGGATGAGGCCTTTTACACCCTCAGCTACTTCGACATAAAGAACCTTGCACCGATGATAAAGGCACCGATGTTAATGGGAGCAGGGCTGATGGATGAGGTCTGTCCTCCGCATATCAACTTTGCTGCCTATAACCTGGTGACTGCTGAAAAGAAGTATATCGTTTATCCTTATGCGGGCCACGGGCTTCCTGATCATTTTTACAATGCCAAAATGGACTGGATAAGGAGCAAACTGGGATTGAAATAATTAAACATATCTGTTATGGTGGGAAGAACAAGATTGTCAGGACTGCTGTCCGTAGTTATTACTTTTGTAATTCTGTACGGATGCTCGCAACCTGAGCCGCGTACACATGTAAGCTTTAACGATGGATGGAAGTTCGCCCTTGCTGCCGGCGATGACTCATGGCAGCCCGGCTTTGATGACAGCGGCTGGAGGGAACTGGAACTGCCGCACGACTGGAGCATCGAAGGAGAATTCAGTGAAAAACATCCGGCATCGCCCGGCGGAGGTGCTCTGCCCGGTGGTATTGGCTGGTACCGTAAGACTTTCAGGGTAAGCAGTGACGACAGGGAGAAGCTGACATATATATCTTTCGACGGTGTCTACCGCAACAGCGAGGTCTGGATAAACGGCAACTACCTTGGGAAAAGACCTTACGGATACAGTTCCTTCAGGTATGACCTGACCCCGTATCTTAAATACGGCGAGGAGGATAACATCATAGCCGTCAAAGTTGACAATTCACAGCAGCCCAATTCAAGGTGGTATTCCGGCTCCGGCATCTACCGCAACGTGTGGTTGACAACAACAGGGAAGATCGCCGTTGACCACTGGGGCACCTTTGTCACCACTCCCGAGGTTACGGCTGAAGCTGCCCTGCTGCGTGTGACGACACAGGTAAGCAATGGCACTGGCTCGAAGGCGGATATCCGGCTCGAGACGACAGTGTATGATTCTGATAACAGGAAAGTGGCTGGTGCCGATACCGACCTGGTAGGACTTAATGGCACAGGCACCACGGTGACACAGGAGCTGACAGTCAGGAGTCCCCGGCTATGGTCACTTGAGGATCCGCAACTCTACAGGGTTGTAACCACAATTAGGTCTGGCCAGCTGCTGGCCGACAGGTATGAGACAGTGACAGGTATCAGGTCGTTTGAGTTTGATGCGGAGAAGGGATTCATCCTCAACGGTGAGCCTGTAGTCATAAAAGGAGTTTGCAACCATCATGACCTCGGGTGCCTGGGAGCAGCCGTCAACACCCGGGCCATCGAGAGGCAGCTGGAGATACTGAAGGAGATGGGCTGCAACGGCATACGCACATCGCACAACCCGCCGGCACCGGAGCTGCTTGACCTGTGTGACAGGATGGGATTCATCGTCATGGATGAGGCTTTCGATATATGGAAGGTGAAGAAGACCGATTTTGACTATAGTCTTGACTTTGACGAGTGGCACAGGAAGGACCTCGAGGCCATGGTTCTTCGCGACCGCAACCACCCGTCAATATTTGTATGGAGCATCGGCAACGAGGTGATGGAGCAGTGGCAGAGGGACGGCAGCGGCGAAGCCATTGCCACAGAACTGGCAGCCATTGTCAGGTCACTTGATGACACCAGGCCGGTGACGGCAGCTTGCAATGACCCTGCCCCGCACAACCCTGTCGTCGCCTCGGGCGCCCTGGACCTCATTGGGTTCAACTACCGGGATACGCTCTGGACGAGATTCCCCCAGACATTTCCGGGGGCGAAGTTTATTGGCACTGAAACGACATCGGCCCTGGCCACGCGTGGCAGCTATGACCTGCCTTCGGAGGTGGTGCGGCGCTGGCCGGCAAGGTGGGATCAGCCATTCAAGGATGGCAATCCTGATCTGACATGCTCGGCATATGACAACTGCTCGGCGCCGTGGGGCACGACACACCGCGACAGCTGGAGGCTGATAAAGGACAACGCTTTCCTCACCGGAATGTATATATGGACCGGCTTCGACTATCTTGGCGAGCCCACTCCCTACTGGTGGCCTGCACGAAGCTCATATTTCGGCATCATTGACCTGGCAGGATTCCCGAAGGATGTCTACTGGTTCTACCAGAGTGAATGGACAGACAGGGATGTGCTTCATATCTTCCCTCACTGGAACTGGAATCCCGGCCAGACTGTCGATGTCTGGGCATTCACCAACTGTGATGAGGTTGAGCTCTTCCTCAACGGTGTCTCACTTGGAAAGCAAAGCAAGGGAGAAAAAGATTTCAACCTTGTTTGGAAGGTGCCGTTTGAAGAGGGCACCCTGCTGGGTGTCGGTTACAGGAACGGAGCTGAGATCATGAGGAGTACTGTCAGCACGGCAGGTGAACCGGCAGCTCTTGTTCTCTCGCCGGACAGGAGTGAGATCAATGCTGACGGATCAGATCTCTCTTTCATCACTGTGACAGTTGTCGACAGGAATAACAATCCCGTGCCGCATGCCGGTAACATGGTGAACTTCTCAGTGGAGGGGCCGGGTATCATTGCCGGCGTAGACAACGGCAGCCAGACGAGCATGGAGCCATTCAAGGCCAGCTACAGGAAAGCCTATAACGGCAAGTGCCTTGTTGTACTGAAGGCCGGGCGTGAAAAGGGCGATCTGAAAGTGATCGCTTCATCAGACGGTTTGCCGGATGCAATCTGCACTGTGACAGTAAGGTAGGTAATCAGTAACCGGGCAGGTTTTCCGCGCGGGGAAGGCAACTCAGTTCTGCAGAATCAGATAAACACCCGCGTGCCCTGATCATAGGTCTCACGGAGGTCCCGCGGGGTGCAACCCTTCTTCCTCCTGAAAATCCGGTTGAAGTTCGAGATGTTGTTGAACCCGCATGAGTAGGCTATCTCAGCAATCGTTTTGGTGGTTGAGATAAGCATCCTCGAGGCATGTCCCAGGCGCACCTCAGTCACACAGTCGATGAATGTCATCCCCGTCCTGAGCTTGAAGAACCTGCTGAAGGCCGACTCGGTCATGCTTGCAATCCTTGCAGCCTCGCCGAGGGTGATCTGCTTTTCGAAGGAGGTGTGAATGAACTCCATCACCTTCTCTATGCGTCTGCTGTTATATGAGAAAACTTCGGTGTCACTGAAGCCTGAATCCGACAGGACACGGTAGTCACGAGATATGGAGAGATCGTGAAGGATACTCATCAGCTCAAGTACCGAATCAAATCCCTGTTTCTTTCCCAGGCTGACGATCCGGGGTTCAAGCCGGGCTGTCGTTTCAGGCGAGAAGAGTATTCCCCTCAACGACCTGCGCAACATGTTCCGGATGAAATTCAACTGGTTCTTCTGAAGAAACTTCTCATCGAAAAAATCCTTGTGGAACTGGATTGTGACCTCCTCCACCTGGTTGGGCCGGAATCCCGTGCCGAACCACCCGTGAGGCAGCCCGGGACCCACGAGAGCCATCTCCATGTCGCCTATCTCCTCCACATGATCACCGATGATCCGCTTCGCACCCTTTGCGTTGCGGATGAAGTTAAGCTCAATCTCGTCGTGATAATGAAGAGGAAAATCGAATTCTGATTTCGCCCTGTAAAAGTAGGTGAAGCAGTCGGATTGTGTCAGGGGCGTAATCTCCCGAAGGATATTCTCAGTCATGATCCCGTGTGGTTTGTGCCATGGATTCAAAGATATGAAATTATGGCTAAAATCATATACTATGGAGATTGATCATACGTGGCTGGTAAGCATCAGGGAAACAGCGATATGACAGACTCCGGTAGTCTCGCGCAGGGATTAAGTGTCACCGGAGAGGTAAAAATGTATCGGTCGGGAGGGTGGATTGTCCCACCTGTGCTGCTATAATGGCATTAAAGTATCAATAATTAAAAGAATGGTATTACATGCCGGCGGGGCTGATTGATTAAATTTGATTAAGATCGTACGAAACCGCATAATGAGAAAGCTACTTCCGGGGTTGCTTCTGATGCTCGCCCTTGCAGGCTGCGGAGGCAGTCAGAAATTTGATTATGTAACCGTTGAAGACGGTATTTTCCGCCTTGCAGGCGAGCCATATTATTTCATTGGTGCCAACTACTGGTACGGTGCCATCCTCGGCACAGAGGGCCGGTATGGCGACAGGGAAAGGCTGCTCAGGGAGCTGGATCACATGAAGAGCGTCGGCATCACCAACCTGAGGGTGATGGTAGGCCCGGAGGGACCTGATAATGAGCCGTTCCGGGTTACCCCTGCCCTGCAGGTCGCTCCCGGCGAGTACAGCGATGAAATGCTTGACGGGCTCGATTTCCTGCTTGCCGAGATGGGCAAACGGGGACAGCACGCCATCCTTTTTCTCAACAATGCCTGGGACTGGAGCGGAGGCTTCTCGCAGTACCTCAGCTGGAACGGGTACGGGCAGATACCCAATCCCAATATGCCGCCCAACACATGGTCACAGTTCATGAGCTTCTCGGGGCAGTTCAACAGCTGTGAGCCCTGCATCAGCCAGTTCGAGGGTTTCATCAGGTTCATCCTCGGGCGCACGAACAGCTACACCGGAATAAAATATACCGAAGACCCGGCAATCATGACGTGGGAGATTGCCAACGAACCGAGGGCCTTCTCAGATGAGAACATACCAGCCTTCGAGGCGATGATAAGCCGCATTGCTGCACTCCTCCAGGAGCTGGATGAGAACCACCTCGTGACCACCGGCACTGAAGGACGGCACGGATGTGAACAGAAGATGGATGTTTTCGAGCGCATCCATGCAGATCCCAATATCGATTACCTCGTGATGCATATCTGGCCGAAGAACTGGGGATGGCTTGACATAAAGGATATCGCGGGAACGCTGGATTCTTCAATTGTGAAGACCAACCGGTATATTGATGATCACCTCGGGGTGGCTGAGCGGCTGCGCAAGCCAATAGTGGTTGAAGAGTTCGGCCTGCCTCGTGACCTGCACGGCTTCTCACTTCAGGAGCCCACAAGTTCACGGGATGCCTATTATAACAACGCCTTCGGGCAGGTGCTGGATCATGCCGGCCGCCTGGGTCCGCTGGCAGGATGCAACATATGGGCCTACTCCGGCGAGGGCAGGGCTGCGGAAGGACGGATCCACTGGCTTCCCGGCGACGACTACCTCGGTGATCCGCCTCAGGAGGAACAGGGACTGAATTCTGTCTTTGACACGGACTCTACAATTGAACTGATCTCAGACTTCAGCCGCCGGATCGCAACCATAAGCAAAAAATAGCTGCCTTATGCATAAAATATTGATTATCACTATCGCAATGCTGCTTTTTACAGCCTGCAACAGCGGAGAAAGCAGGAAAAAGGATACCGCAGACCAATCAGCTACCAGGGAGACTGTCAGTATGCTGGCAGGACTCAAACGCGCTGCCGGGCACGGCATCATGTTCGGTCACCAGGATGACCTGTCCTATGGAATCGGATGGGTTCATCCGGGAGGAGAGTCGGATGTGAAAAGAGTCACCGGAGACTATCCTGCAGTTTACGGTATGGACCTCGGCGACATAGAACACAGGTCACCTGTGAACCTCGACTCCGTTCCTTTCAGCGACATGAAAAAGTTCGTCGGTGAAATATGGGCGCGGGGCGGGGTGATAACATTCAGCTGGCACCTTGATAACCCGCTTACAGGAGGCACTGCCTGGGATGTTTCATCTGACAGGGTTGTGGCTTCGGTGCTCCCGGGAGGAGTAAAACATGAAGAGTTCAAGTTGTGGCTTGATAACCTGGCGGACTTTCTGGCATCACTTACTGATGAGCAGGGGGTTGCTATCCCGGTCATCTTCAGGCCATGGCATGAGCACACAGGAAGCTGGTTCTGGTGGGGACAGAATATATGCACAACTGAAGAGTTCATCGCGCTCTGGAGATTCACCTTTGACTATCTGTGCGGAGAGAAGAACCTGCATAACCTGCTCTTCGCTTATTCAAGCGGTGGCGATATCGAAAACACCGAACAGTATCTTGAACGATATCCGGGTGATGAGTATGTTGACCTCGTGGGCTTCGACTATTACCAGATGCCGGATGCAGCCAACAGTTCCTTCAGGGAGAATGTGAGCAGGGTGCTGGGTATTGTCACTGAAGCAGCCGATGCTCATGGCAAGCTGGCAGCGCTCACCGAAGCCGGGTATGAGGGTATCCCCGATTCAACGTGGTGGACCACCACGTTCTGGCCGGCGATAGAGAATCACCGCATATCATATGCACTGGTATGGCGCAATGCACATAACAGGCCGGGACATT
>CAZHAI010000063.1:0-9310 GCA_964530645.1 uncultured Rikenella sp.
GATGCAGCTCACCCTTAACCAGAAGATAATTGTTCTGGTCCAGCTTCTCGAATATTGCCGGACAGACAACGCCGGTGTAAGCAGCACTGAACTTGAGTTTATTATAACGGCCGCCGAAGGATTCAACATCAATCCCGAAGACTACCAGCTTATTCAGCAGTTCGTTCTCTCATCACGGTCAGAGGTGCCTGAATCATCACAGGTGCTTGTTATTGACAATGACCGTGAGACAAAGTATGAAAAGACACGTCACATTACGAACGACTCTTTCCGGGGGCAGGTGCGGGTTCTTAATCTGCCGCAGGCAGACATGCAATTCATCAGGTCTTTCGGAACCGGGGAACTTCTCCTCAGCGGCCAGCTGAGGCATGAAGACAAGGTCTATCTCTTCGAGCGCGGTGCCTCACTCAAATTCATGAGCAGCAAGCCCATCTACTACTCCGAAGTGATAAGACAGTTCCTTGATGAGAACGCCCTCGCATCAAGAGTGGTCTATGAAGTAACAGACCTCGAATACAAGTTCAAGGGAGGCCAGGTGGGACTGCACCGCATGAGCTTCGCCGAGGAGTCCGGAAGGCTGGTAGGCATCATGGGCGCTTCAGGAGCTGGCAAATCAACCCTCCTCAGCGTACTTAACGGCACCAACAAACCCGACTCGGGAGAGGTTCTCATTAACACAGTCAACATACACACTGACCCTGAAAAGGTCAAGGGACTCATAGGCTATGTATCTCAGGACGACCTGCTGATAGAGGAGCTGACAGTCTTCGAGAACCTCTTCTACAATGCCAAACTGTGCTTCGGCAACCTGGATGACGAGGCCATAACACTTAAGGTTGACGAGGTGCTTCACAGCCTCGGGCTCCATGACATCAAGGACATGAAGGTGGGAACACCTCTCAACAAAAAGATTTCGGGCGGCCAGCGCAAAAGGCTCAACATCTCACTGGAACTGATCAGGGAACCGGCTATCCTTTTCCTTGATGAGCCCACCTCGGGACTGTCATCACTTGACTCCGAGAATATACTTGACCTGCTTAATGACCTCAAACTCAAGGGAAAACTGATTTTTGTCGTCATCCATCAGCCCTCTTCGGATATCTTCAAGATGTTTGACAGGCTGATATTCCTTGATACCGGCGGATACATGATCTATTACGGTATACCTGTTGGCTCAATAGGTTACTTCAAGGACAGGATGCAACTCCCCAAATACAACGACAGTGAATGTCCGGCCTGCGGGAATGTCAACCCGGAACAGATCTTCAGCATCGTGGAGTCAAAGGTGCTTGATGAGTTCGGGAGGCCGACAGCCACCCGCAAGATTTCACCCCCTGAGTGGAGCTCATATTTCAAGTCCAGGAAGGAAGACAGACCGCCTCATCCCAAACCCGGCAACGGCGTGCCCGAAATAACATTCAGGACACCCGGCAAGCTGAAGCAGTTCATTGTATTTGTTAAACGCGACATACTGGCCAAGCTCTCCGATGCCCAGTACATGGTCATCACACTTCTCGAAGCACCTGTTCTGGCGCTCTTTCTGGCATTCATTATCCGCTATTTTGACGAGAGTGTAAGCCGCCCTTCATACACCCTGCTGCAGAACTCCAACCTGCCGGTATACATCTTCATGGCAGTGATTGTGGCCATCTTCATGGGACTGACAGTCAGTGCGGAGGAGATAATCAAGGACAGGAAAATACTGAAGCGCGAAGCATTTCTTAACCTGAGCTGGAACAGTTACCTGCTTTCAAAGATAGGTGTTCAGTTCCTCATTTCTGCCATCCAGGCAGCCTCCTTCGTCGTAATTGGAAACACAATCTTCGGCATACGGGGAATGTGGTTCGAGTACTGGCTTGTACTCTTCTCATGCTGGGCAACATCCAACATGATGGGTCTTCTGATCTCGGACAGTTTCAAAACGGTGGTTACAATCTATATTCTTATCCCCTTCCTTGTAATTCCGCAGATAATAATGAGCGGCATAATTGTCAAGTATGACAAGCTCAATCCTAACATCTCCTCACCGGTTTCAATCCCCATCTACGGGGAGATCATCGCCGCACGCTGGGGTTACGAGGCGCTGGCCGTAGACCAGTTCATGAACAACAGGTTCGAAAAGCATTTCTATAATTTCGACAAGGAGATCAGTATCGCAAAGTTCAGGAAGGATATCTGGTACAACGAGATGAAGAGCATCCTCTCACGTATGGAGAGCAACATCCAGAGGGAGAGGCTTGATGAATCGGACAGGAATGATCTGATGCTGATCCGCAATGAGATCGGCGAGGAAATGGCTTTCACCACCGCTGTTCCTTTCGATCTGCGTGTACTGAATCCCGATGCAATAACTCCTGAGGCTGTGAGTGCGGCGCGTGACTACATTGAGAGAGTAAGAAGATATTATATAGAGGTGTCAAGGAATGCAGTGGAGGCACGCGACCAGACCATTATGGCCTATGAACGCACCGACAGGGATGCATTCATCAGGATGAAAAAGCAGTTTACAAACGAGTCACTTGAAGAGTTCGTAAGAAACGACAACGAAAAAGACAAGATCAAGCGGTACCGTGACAGGCTCTATCAGAATTACGACCAGATATTCTTTGACCCTGACCATCCGTTGATCAAAGCGCATTTCTATGCGCCGCGCAAAAAGGTTTTCGGCGTCTATGCCGGCACCCTTGCCGTCAATACTGCAGTTGTATGGCTTATGACGCTGATCCTGTACATTCTGCTCTATTTCAGAGTTCTGCACAGGATACTGGAGTCATCTGAGAAGCTCAGGCGGGTGATGCGTGACCGCCGCGAACACAGATAACTGAAGACGAAAAGAGGGCGTCTGCCAATAGGCTGACACCCTCCGCTGAATATTATAACCGATCTTTTGCCCTGTTGTCAGGGGGAATTACTCAACAATCTCAATCATCTTGAAAGGCACCTTGATAATTGAATCATAATCCTCACCTGCCTCAAGCATATCCTCATCATCCTCCTCGTAGAACCAGTTGATCTCAACATCATGCTTTGACCTGTGTATCGACTCCAGGCGCTTGAACACATCAAGTATGCATTTTGATGAGCTTGTATTGAAATACTCAAGTCTGATGTTTACAACCGTTTTGTCAAGAGGCACCTGCATGTACTGATCAAGCCACTCATTAAGAGGCTTGTAGAACTCAACCGAGTTCTCGGGTATTGACCTCCCCTTAATCTCAAAGACTCCATCCTTTGTATCAAATTTAATGGACGGGGTTTTCGGTGTTCCTTCAATGATGATCGGTTCCATAGCTTTTTATTATCTGTTTTTGTTAATTCTTCTAAACCGGTGCCACTACTGCACTTAACCGGAAAGCCGTATTCAGGTTATCAAACTTTTTAAACCTGAAATCGATCCGGTGACCTGTCTTCCTGGCGATGTCAAGCAACCCCAGTCCTCCAAGCCCCTTGGCCGTTATCTCCTGGTGATTAAGGATGTCTTTATAGAGCTCCTTGATCTCCTCCGGGGTTGAACGGTTGATCCTTGTCAGCTTCTCCTCCAGCTCTTTAACTCTCACTGCGGCTACAAAATTGCATGTCGTGACGCGATATCCCCTGCCTATCTTCTCCATTACCACAAGACCAAACCTGTCAGGTTTTGCAGCATGGTAACCTCTCGGCACCCTGTCTGAATGATGATAGAGGTTCTGAAGGCTCTCCACGAGCACATTGTAAACCTTTTTCCTCAGCCTCGGGGCTTCACGCGTTGCCAGCAACTTTCTCTCCACAAGGTCCAGAGCCTTCGTTATCGTGTCCGAATCAACGTTTCCCTTGTAATAAAGGACTGCTCCTCTGATGTCAAGGTCGCTCACAAGATTTTCAAGGTCAAAGCTCATCGGGCCTCTGTGCAAGTATCATAAGCTAGAACGAGTAACAAAAATAGATTATTGTTGTCAAAAGCCAACATACCTGTATCTTATTTTCAGTTATGACAACCTTTTTTTGACAAGGGTTGCATTACAGCGGACAAAAACATTTTCAGAGGCTGTCAGCTACTTTTGCTTTCCGGCTCCCTCCATAGAGTTCATAGCCCTGGAAGCGGCATTCAATGTCACCGTTGAGCAGTGTGATCTTACGGGATGGCTTCAGTGCAACCTGTTTAAGCCCGGTCAGATCACCGGAGAGGATCCATGCCGTATAACCGGCGTAACTGTGCTTAAGAGTAGTGCCAATTTTACCGTAAAACTCCGCCATGTCCGGGGTGCCAATACGATGACCGTAAGGCGGATTGATTATAAGTGTACCCTCTCCTGTCGGCGGTGGCGATGAAAAGAAATCACGCTCCGCTATCTCAACCGTATCCTCCAGTCCTGCAGCTTTTATGTTTCGCAAAGCGATGTCGCAGGCTTCCGGCGATATGTCACTTCCGAAGATCTTAACCGGCGACTTTCTCTCGCGTTTTTCGGCATCGAACCTGACCGATCTGTACAGGGCCGCGTCATAATCCTTCCATCTCATGAATCCGAAGCTCTTCCTGAACCTGCCCGGGGCGATGTTGCGGGCCATGAGCCCGGCCTCAGCGACGATAGTACCGGATCCGCACATGCCGTCAGCGAGCGGTGTGCCTGCCTTCCACCCTGACAGAGCTATCATGCCTGCGGCAAGTACCTCGCTCAGCGGCGCTTCACCACCACCCTGACGGTATCCCCTCTTGTAAAGTGGCACCACGGTTGAGTCGAGCGATACAGTAACCTTGTCATTGCTTAAATGAACATTGACAAGCAGATCCGGGTCACGGGCGTCAACAGAAGGTCTGTCCAGATTCAGCCTGCGGAAGAAATCGGCAATTGCATCCTTGACAACAAGCCCGGCATAACCTGTATGCGGGAAATGTTCCGAATTGACAACTGCAGTAACGGCAAAAGTCCTGCCCGGATCAAGATAACGATCCCAATCCACCGCAACAGCTCCGTTATACAGATCCTTCTGCTTCGCTATGCGGAATGATGCAACAGGCATCAACACCGACAACGCAAAACGACTGCGGTAGTTTGCAGTGTATAGCAGCAGCTTTGACCCTTCAAAGGCGACTGCCCTGTTCAGGGCGTTGACGCCCGTGGCGCCCATCTCACTGAGCTCCTCTGCCAGAATTTCCTCCAGCCCGTAATGCGTTTTAGCCAGAAGCTTCATCTTACCTCCCTGTCATATCCAAGAAGCCTCCCGTACATTGACGGGTCGTTCAGAACCTCCCGCGCCCTCATAATTGACTGGTCATCTCCGTTTATGACCATGAAGTATTCATTCATATCCCAGAGATCACGGGCTACAAGCGCCTTCATCACAATCTTTATCTCCGGCTCTGAAACGTCAAACTGGGTCTGGTTGAACTTTACCCCGTTCTTCTCCCCGGCTGCCTTCAGTTCATCCAATGTGGCTCCGTCTATCTCAAACCCCCTGTTGAAATCTGCAAAGGTGCTGAACCTCCGGGTAAGCTGCTTCCGGTTAATGTCAGTGTAAGAGAGCATATAGTTCGTCAGTGTGGAGGTCCTGATCAGGTCACGGTAATAATCCGAATAAAAGGCAGTGTCAATCGGGATGAATATATCCGGGGTGATCCCTCCGCCGCCGTAAACCAGTCTCTTGTTTTTTATTGTGAATGCCTTGAGCGAATCGGGAAGGTTAAGGCTGTCGGGATGTATCAGCTCACCGTTGAAATACCGGCTGTAATATGTCTGAAAGTACTTGTCAAAACCCTCATCGTACGGGGTCTGGATGGAACGGCCTGACGGTGTGTAGTAACGCGCAATCGTAAGCCTGATCTCCGATCCGTCAGGCAAACCGAATCCGTTCTGAACCAAGCCCTTGCCAAAGCTCCGTCGCCCTATTACTACTCCCCTGTCCCAGTCCTGCACCGCTCCTGCAAGAATCTCACTTGCCGAGGCTGAACCCTCGTCAATCAGTACAGCCACCCGTGACCGTGTAAGCGCGCCCAGCGGCGCCGACTTATAATCCTGGCGCGACGTATGGAGTCCCTCAAGGTAGACTATCAGCTCATCACCGGGGAGTAGCTCATCGGCTATCTGTACAGCAGGAACCATGTAACCGCCGGAGTTGCCCCGCAGGTCTATGACAAGATGCTCCATCCTGCTTCCGCGAAGCGTCTCAACGGCCTGTGCAAATTCATTTGCTGTCTGTTCTGAAAAACGACTCAGCTTTATGTATCCCACGTTGCCTGACACCATATATGCCGCATCGAGGCTGTTGACCGGGATTTTATCCCTTGTGATCGTGAAGTCGAGCAGTTCCTTCTCACCCTTCCTGAAGATCATGACATCCACCTTTGTTCCCTTCGGGCCCCTGAGCCTCTTCTGCACCCCGGTGGTGGAGATGGCGACACCCGTCACCTTTTCCCCGGCAATTGCAACTATCCTGTCACCGGCCTGGATGCCCACCTTTTCGGAAGGGCCGCCAGGGATGGGGGATATTATTATTATTGTGTCGTTGAGCAGGTTGAACTGTATCCCGATACCCTCAAAGTTACCCTGCAGCGGTTCATTCTCCTCCTGCACATCCTTTGCCGGAATATAGACCGAGTGGGGGTCAAGATTTCTGAGGGCGTTGATTATCATCTGCTCCGTGATTGCCGAAATGTCAACGCTGTCAACATAAATGGCCTCCAGCAGGGCAAGCGTCTTTCCGATCTTGAAGGTCTCCTGTGTAAGCCCCTGGGACCTTAGAGCAGTGCCGTGCATAAGCAGCAGCACCGCAGTTATAATAGTGATTCTTTTTAACATCTCCTGTAGTTTCTTCTTCTCAATGCAAATTTCATTCCCATTCTGTCTTCTGTGGATGGCGGCATACGCCGCCACTCACTTCGGACCGGCAAATTCTACTCCCATTCAATTGTCGAGGGCGGTTTGGAACTGATGTCATAAACCACCCTGTTCACACCCTTGACCCTGTTGATGATCTGATTTGATACCTCGGCAAGGAACTCATGGGGCAGATGGCTCCAGTCTGCCGTCATGCCGTCCGTTGAAGTGACAGCCCTGAGGACAACGGCATTCTCGTAGGTACGTTCATCACCCATTACACCAACCGACTGCACGGGAAGCAGTATCACCGCCGCCTGCCATACCTTATCATACAAGCCGCTCCTTCTGAGCCCGGAAATGAATATCTCATCCGCATCGCGAAGCGTCTCCAGCTTTGCAGGAGTGACGGCTCCCAATATCCTTATTGCCAGACCGGGTCCGGGGAACGGATGCCTGCCCAGAATCTCGCCGGGCATGCCAAGGCTTCTTCCAACCCTTCTGACCTCATCCTTGAAAAGAAGACGAAGCGGCTCAACCACCTTCAGATTCATCTTCTCCGGGAGGCCACCGACATTATGATGTGACTTAATCGTTGCCGAAGGACCGTTTACCGAAACTGACTCAATGACGTCGGGATAAATAGTTCCCTGGGCCAGCCATTTCACGTTCTGCACACTATGTGCCTCGCGGTCAAATACTTCTATAAATATTCTGCCTATTATCTTCCTTTTTGTCTCCGGATCATCAACACCGCGAAGGCCTTCGACGAACTCTGCGGAGGCATCAACCCCTTTCACATTCAGTCCCATCCTCTTATAAGCCTCCAGAACTGACTCATACTCATACTTTCGCAGCAGACCGTTGTCAACAAAGATAGATGTCAGCCTGTCGCCAATTGCCCTGGCAAGAAGCAGCGCCGCCACTGAAGAGTCGACTCCCCCAGAGAGTCCCAACACCACCCTGTCATCACCAATCTGCTCACGGAGTGAGCGTACAGTCATCTCAACGAACGACTCCGGAGTCCAGTCACCGGTGCACCCGCAAATACCGTTCACGAAATTTCCGAGCATCTTTGTTCCCTCGGTTGTATGATATACTTCCGGATGGAACTGTATCCCCCATGTCTGCTCTCCGTTTATTCTGAAGGCCGCCACATTCACATCTTCCGTTGATCCCGTTATGCTGTAATCATCAGGAATACGAACTATTGTGTCGCCGTGCGACATCCAGACCTGTGTTCCCGGGGATACGCCTGCGAAGAGAGGGTCGTCAGAATCAATAGTCATAAGCTTCGCCCTGCCATACTCACGTGTGTTTGACGGCATGACCTCGCCGCCGTACTTATGGGTCAGATACTGTGCCCCGTAACATACGCCCAGCAGGGGAATCCGGCCCTTTATTCCGGTGACATCCGGGAATGGTGCCATTGCATCACGCACTGACCACGGGCTGCCAGAGAGAATGACTCCCCTGACGCTGTCGTCCGGCTGCGGGAAATGGTTGAACGGATGTATTTCACAGTAGACATTCAGTTCCCTTACACGCCTGGCAATCAGTTGTGTATACTGGGATCCGAAATCGAGGATCAGTATCTTTTCCTGCACGGGGGTAAATTAAAGCGGTTATAACGGTGGCAAAGATAATCAATCTGCAGTTCCGCCGTCATCCGCAAATCTCATATGTAGTCCCTTCCCGTGCAGCCTCCGTATCGGGGAATACCTCCCTGGCCTGTTCCTCGAGGGAGGCCGGTGACCTGTAACGTGCAGAGAAGTGACCCAGTATCAGCCGTTTCACACCGGCGTCTCGTGCCACGGCAGCTGCATGGCGTGCGGTGGAATGCCCGGTTTTCAGTGCCAGCGCCTCATTGTCGTCGCCGAATGTGGCCTCATGGTAAAGGAGATCCACGCCCCTGACATAGTCTGACAGTTTCCTGAACCATCCCGTGTCGCTGCAAAAGGCATAGGAGGCAGGCTGACGGGGCTCAAGAGTGACACTGCCGGATGGAATGACCTCTCCCCCTGCCCTGATGATATCCTTCCCCTTCCTGGCCATCCCAATCTCTTCAACTGTGAGTCCGTATTCAGCGATCTTCTCCCTTATCATATTTCTGTCTGGAATCTTCTCACGGAAAAGATAGCCGTAAGAAGTGATGCGGTGTTTCAGCGGGAAGGAGAATACCTCCACCCTCCTGTCATCAAGGATAAGCTTCACCGAACGGCCCGAGACGGTGTGCATGGTAAGTTCATATCCGAGATTGATGTCGAAGTCAGCAAGGTGCCTGGCGATCATCTCTTCAGCAGGCGCCGGGGCATAGAGATGAAGCGGCGTTTTCCTGCCCATGAGATTGTAGGTTGACAGCAGGGGATAAACCCCGAAGAAATGGTCGCCGTGAAGGTGACTGATAAATATATGGTTGACTTTCCCGAACCGGATCTTCCAACGGCGCATCTGCATCTGGGTACCTTCGCCGCAGTCTATTAAAAACAACCGCTCATGCACGTTGAGCACATGAGCGG
>CAZHAI010000064.1:0-9299 GCA_964530645.1 uncultured Rikenella sp.
AAGTTTACTGACGGTGCCTTTTCCGGCAAGTACAAGACTGCCTGATCCGGATATGGCGCACTCAACTTTCCCTAGTGCCACATCACGGAGGAATGCTTTGCCGCTCCCGCTGATTGAAACGTCAAGTTCGTCCCCCCTGAGAGGATCGTTCACTGTGACCCTCCCTGAACCTGAAACGCTTAAGCCATCAAGGGCCGGCATTGTAATCCGCACGATTACCTTCCTGTTCCCGGAGTCAAACCATTTTTCCCTTCTTATCCTCAGCTCATCACCCGTCACCTCGGTAATTATCTCCCTGATATAGTCCCTGTCGCCTTCAAGCTCAACGCTGAAGCCCTTTCCAAGGCTGATGAAGACTTCCCCTGAAACGCCAAATGAGACCTCGCTGAATCCTGACAGCTCCCTCTTTTCAGTATAGGCTGTCTGTGCCTGCGACGCCTGAACGGTAAAAATCACAATAATAGCTAAGGCAAAAATCTTTTTCATGACTGCTCCGAATTTGGTTAAGGTATTTACAGAAGAAAGACGGCAGGATTTGCAGTTTGCTGCACCCCTGAAGAAAAAAGCCCCGTAATCAGTCGTTGAGCTGAATCAGTCCTTCCGGGAGATTCATCCTGATTGATTTGTGTTTCCTGTCAACGGATATGATCAGATCAGGGTGCAGAGGAATCAGGACCTCCTCCCCCTTCATGACCGCCACGGCCATCAGCTGACCGGGATTGCGGACGATTTCCGTGATGGTTCCCGAGAGGCCGCTGCGTGTGTCTGTCAGAATGTAACCGGCCAGAGCCGCCAGTTCATCAGCGGGCTCCTCCCCTCCTTTGGTGCGTACCTCGCATCCCTTCAGGTGGGCTACTGAATCGTCAGTAAGGTAGTCGTCAAAAGATATTATAAGCATATCGCGCGACGGCGAGTGAGCCTCGCGGGTAAAAAAGGGAACCGGTATCCCGTCTGTTACGACGAATACCGGTTCTCCCTGTTTCGGTTCCCCCGTGATGCCGCTCTCGCTTCTCACCACCACGGCTCCTTCAAAGCCGTAGGTTTTTGTAATTCTGCCTATCGTTTTCACCTGGCGGCAGGGGGATAAAAGACCTTATTCGGTCTTGGCTGTCTCTTCTGCTGCATCTTCCCTGGCTTCCTCTGCGGGAGCCTCGGTTTCTGCCTGGGCTGAAACCTCTTCGGCAGCTGTTTCTGCAACTTCAGTTGCTTCTGCAGCAACCTCTTCTGCAACCACTTCAGGAGTTTCGGCTGCTACAGATGCCTTGGCTGCTGCCTCTGCCTCAGCGGCGAGAGCTGCAAGCTTTTTGGCGTATTCGGCTGCCCTGGCTTCCTTGATCGCTTTCTCGGCCTCAAGTCTTCTCTTGCGGGCGTCTTCTCCCAGCTTCTCAAGACCTGACTTCTTCATCTCGATCTTCTCATCCTTGCCCTTCACCCATTCGTTAAAACGACGGTCGGCTTCAGCCTCGTCAAAGGCACCCTTCTTAACACCTTCCATTAGGTGCTTCTTCATCATAACGCCCTTGTACTTAAGGATCGCCCTGCATGTATCCGTAGGTTGCGCCCCTTTCTGCAGCCATCCCAGTGCCTTCTCGAAGTTGATGTCGATAGTTGCCGGGTCAGTGATCGGATTGTAAATTCCGATCTTCTCAATGAATCTGCCATCACGTGGCGACCTGCTATCTGCTACCACCACGTGGTAGTAGGCCTGCTTCTTGCGGCCTTTCCTAGCTAATCTGATTTTTACTGACATTTAAAATTACTTTATAAGATTTTGGTTAACTTAAAATGAGGGTGCAAATTTAAGAGTATATTTCTTATTACCAATCGTTATGATGCATTTAAATTCATTATACCGGTTCTGCCGTAACAAAAAACGGGGTAATGAGACAAGCCCCATTACCCCGAATCTTATAGGTAAAACTGATTTCTAGTTATAACCCGGGTTCTGATCTTCATCATTGATGAATTCATTTGCATCTATCTCAATTTCCGGGATTGGGTAGATGAGTTTGGGAGACGTAGCATCCAGGTGTTTGATTGGTGACCACGCCGGACCGGGGATCTGTGGACGATCAAGAGGCAGTCCGAGTCTCAGGATATCATTGATTCTGAAACCTTCGCCTACTAATTCTCTCCTTCTTTCCATCATTATCTCGCTTATCAGGGCGGCTCCAGTGCTGGTTGACCTGACAACGCTTGCTGATGCGCGTGTCTGTACAGCAAACAGGGCATTCTGGGCTGCCGTAAAGTCAGGTGATGCCTTGCGGGCCTCACACTCAGCCTTCATAAGATAGAGTTCTGTCGTCCTCATCAGGGTTGGCTGATCAAGCCCTACCGAACCAAATGATGATCCGCGGACTGCATCCAGTCTTGGGAATTTACCATAAAGGGAAACATGTCCGGGGCGGATGAAGCACCAGGAATCCTGATTGTTCGGGTAGAACATACTCTCAGTGACAGGTGTACCCGCGTCAGTAATATCCTGTATTTCAGTGAAGGAATAGGAATGATAGCCCTCAAAATGATACAGTGTCCTGGTCAGAGCTCCAAAATGTGCTTCTACCTCAGGATCATTATAATTATAGAACAGAGGGGAGATGAACCAGTCCCTTCTTATATCATCAGCCGGATAAGTATTAAGCAGAGCTGTGGTCATGAAGGCATTGCCATAGCCTTCCGGATGGTCATATGATGAAGTAAGGCCCCAATATATGCCATAGTCATCAGAGTTGAACGGGACGGCGAAAATTGTCTCGCTCATGACCCTGTTTACACCCAGGGCAAGGTCAGCGCCTGAGCTGAGAGCAGGTGCTCCTGAGATTGCAGCGTTTATAAATGGCAGTGCTTCGGCATACTCTCCCTTTGCCATTTTCACCCTTGCCATAAGGCCCTGGGCAAAAACTTTTCCAACCCTGCCGACTGTTGCGGGAGCGTCAAGGACAGCAACGGCATCAGTAAGGTCTTTTTCAATGAGTTCATAGACCTCGGCTACAGTTCCCCTGCCTTTAAGCTGTGAAGCATCACTCACTTCATACAGCGGAACACCCGGACTAGCACCATTGTCTCTTGTATAAGGAACACAGAACATCTGCACAAGGTTGAAATAGGCAAGAGCCCTGACTGTCTTTACCTCACCCAGAAATGCTGCCGCACCTTCGGTATCAAACGGAAGGTCTGCATTTATTGCACCGTTGCAGTTTTCAATAACAGCATAGAAAAGGGTCCAGTTCTGGGCCGGACTCGATCGTGTTGTTGAAGCCGTTGAGGCCAGCCATGTATAATTGAATGGCTGCAAAATGTAGTTCCAGTTGTTCGCCTGTGCAATGAATACATCATCACCTCTAAGGTCGTTTGACACGGGCACCCATGTTCCCAGCAGTCTTGATTCTGTAATAAGATCATAAATGCCGTAAAGAGCAGCCATTGCATTCTGCGGTGAACTGAATGCCGCATTCTCGTCTATCTGGTTTGTCGGGTAGAGCTCAAGGAATTCCTCCTTGCAGCCAGTCAGAAAGACTCCCGCCAGTATAATTGCCAATATTGTCTTTTTCATTTTCAATCCCTTTTAATATTAGAAACTAAGGCTAAGGCCCAAGGTTACTGTCCTGACGTTAGGCACTTCCGTGGTGGTTATAAGACCACTCAATCCCTGTTCAGGGTCATTGCCCTTGAACTTGGTGAATACAAGCACGTTGTCACCGTTCACAAACACTGATGCACCACTTATGCCTGATTTACCAAGCAATTTTTTGGGGAGATCATATGACAGGCTGAGATTTCTGAGACGCAGGAATGATGCATCTTCAAGAAAGCGGCTCGACTGGTAGTTTGACCGTGAAGAGTTGTTATAGACATACCTCGGTACATCAGTTTCGTCACCCGGCTGCTGCCAGGAGTCAAGAACCTCCTTGTTAAGCTGACGGCCATAACTCTCACCGTCATGCATAGTCGTCTGCATCAGATTGTTGTAAATCTTGCCGCCAACACTCCAGTAGAACTGGAATGAGAAGTTGAGGTTATCAAAGAAAGTGAAGGTGTTTGTAAGCGAACCGAAGAAGTCAGGAATTGACTGTCCGAGTTCGTACCTGTCAGCTTCATTGTAGTCTTTGGTAGTTTCTCTTTCGCCGGTTGGCTCGCCTTCCGTGTCAAGGATATCTTTGTACCACATAGCTTCACCGGTTTGGGAATCAACGCCGGCATACTCCTGAATGTACCATGTGTACAGGCTGTTGCCCACAACCCATCTCTTGGTGCCTGAAATAATCTCTTCCTGTGAGAGTGCGGTGATCTCATTCTTATAGGTCGAAATATTGAAGTCAGTCAGCCATATGAAATTGGGATTGGCTACGTTGGTTGTGTGAAGCTCGGCTTCAATACCCCTGTTGCGCAATCCTCCGATATTTGAAAGGATAGAAGTGAAGCCCGTTGAGGGTGGAAGAGGCTTGTCCATGAGAAGATCATCGGAGAGCCTGTTGAACCATTCTACAGTACCGTTTACATTCTTAAATAATCTGAACTCGAGAGCCACGTTGGTGGTTACATTCTTTTCCCATCCGAGATCATAGTTCGGAAGGCGGTTATGTACCATGCCGACATAATAGTCATAGTTGTAACCGAGCCCGTATGTAGGAAGATAAGCGTACGGCGGAACAGCCTGGTTACCGTTTGTACCGTAACCAACCCTGATCTTGAGGTCATCAAGCCAGCTGATATTTGCAAGGAAATCTTCCTGGCTAAGCCTCCATGAGCCGGAAACTGAATAGAAATTCCCCCACCTTACTCTCGGACCAAATCTTGAGGAACCGTCACGACGGTAGGATCCCTGAATGTAATACTTGTCCATATAGTCAAGCATAACCCTGCTGAAGTATGATATCATTGAGGTTTCAGTGGTTCCTGATCCATAGCCGAATGGGGCAGATGCAATGTCAAGCTCATCGGAGAATGGAACATCAAAGCCTCTCGCGGATACGTTTGCATTTTTCAGAATGTATTTCTCAGTCTCATAGCCACCCAGCAGGTTGAAGTGCAACGCTGAGATCTTCTTGTCGTAAGAAAGTGTGGTTGAGGTGAAGAGGGTGCGGGCATCGCTTGTTGTCTTTTCAGAACTTCCCTGATATGCTTTTCCGTCACCATGATAAGGGTTACGGAAGAAATCAGTATTTGCATAGTCAATCCTGCCGTTGGCTTTGGTGTCGAAGACGAGACCTTCAAGAATCTTCCAGTTGAAGTTCAGCGACTGAGACACAGTGGTCTTTCTGTTGCCTCGGGGGTCAAGAATTGTCTGGGCAATTGGGTTATAGTCCTTTGAAACAAGGTTGTTCCAGTTGTATGCCAGGTTCCCGTCATCGCCGACAACAGGCTGGAAGTTCTCATCCAGCTCATAGAGAGGAACGTTGTTGGGATAGGTGTATGCAGCATATCCTGTTCCGGAGCCATTGGTTATGTCATTCACTGTATTTCCCTCAGAGTACCTCAGGTTGGAGGTTGTTCCTACCTTGATTCTCTTGTTGACCTGGGTCTCCAGGGAGATGTAGCCGAGAGCCCTTGTAACCTCGTCAGGAATTGTGATTGCCTTTTGTTTATAATAGGTCCCCGAGAAATAGAACTTGGTTCTCTCATCGCCTCCCTGTGCTGTCAGGTTATGCTCGGCAATCTTGCCCACCCTGTGTGCAAGGTCGTACCAGCTCTCATCAAACATCAGGTCTGCATTCTGAACAAGGTTACCGGAGTCATCAAAGGGCTGTGCAACGTTGAAGGGGTTCTTCCCTGCAAGCAGCACGAGGTTTCTGTGGGCATAATTTGCCGGCGACGTATAATCATCTTCTGTGCCGTAAAGGTCTTCACCAAGATCGGTAGCATAATTAAACAACCCCTCCCATGATTTCTGCATGAATTCAGATGCGTTGAGCATCTCAAACCTATTGGTGGTTTTTGTTGAAAAACTTTGCTTGCCGCGATAGGTAAACACTGTCTTACCCGCCTGACCTTTCTTTGTTGTAACGAGGATCACGCCGTTGGCAGCACGAGAGCCGTAGAGTGATGATGCAGCAGCGTCTTTCAGTACTGTAACCGTTTCAATGTCGTTAAGATTAGGTACGGTTCCGCCAGCAATGCCGTCAACAACCCAGAGGGGTGAAGATGATGCTGTAATTGAACCGGTCCCCCTGATCCTGATTATGGGTTCGGAATCCGATGCACCGTTGGCGTTGACAACATGAACTCCGGTGGCATTGGCCTGAAGAGCTTTTACAACTGAGGTGGTCGGGGTGGAGATAAGCTTGTCACCCCTGACAACTGATGCTGCACCGGTGTATGACTCCTTCTTCGTAACACCATAGGCTACAACAACAATCTCATCAACTCCAAGCAGATCCGGGTCGAGGACCACATCATAAATTGACTGCGTGCCAACCACAAATTCCTTGGTCCGCAGACCAACATACCTGATCTCAATTGTTGCTCCTTCGGGAGCTGAGATGTTAAAACCTCCGTTGACATCTGTCGTCACCCCTGTCGTGGTCCCTTTGATAAGCACTGTCGCTCCAATTACCGGCAGATTGTCCTCAGAACTGAGGACTGTCCCGGTAATTGTTTTCTGGGCTTGTACAAGGAATGAGGAGATGCCAAAAACGAAAACAAGCAAAAGTAGTCTTCTCATAGCTTTTTGAATTGGTTAGTATAAAAACTGGTTTAAAGGGTTAAGAGCACTGTTCCGTTTACTTAACAGGGATGTAAAATTATATAAAATTTTATTCCGATGTTGATAAAAAACACATCGAACATCCCTTGTTTTAAATAATTTTGTTCCCGTCGGACCCGGAGTTCCTCAAAATAGCCTCTATCATGTCTTCATTTGTTCACTTACACGTACATACACAATATTCAATTCTTGACGGTGCATCATCCGTCAAGTCACTTCTGCGCAGGGCTAAAGATCTGGGGATGGAGGCTCTTGCAATCACTGACCACGGAAACATGTTTGGCGTCAAGGAATTCCATGATGCCGCAACCGCCGCATCCGTCAAACCCATAATAGGATGTGAGATATACGTTGCCCGCACCAGTCTTGAGGACAAGACATCCGTTGAAGACCGGTCCGGTGATCACCTCATACTTCTTGCAAAAAACAAGACCGGATACCATAACCTTGTCAAGCTCATATCACAGGCATGGATCAGGGGATTCTACTACAAGCCCAGGATCGACAAGCAGCTTCTCCGCGCGCACAGCGAAGGGCTTATCGCCTCATCAGCATGCATCGCCGGCGAAGCGGCACAGGAGATCCTCTCCGGCAACATGCGCACAGCTGAGGAGGCCATCCTCTCATACAAGGAGATCTTCGGAGACGACTACTACCTCGAAGTACAGCGACACGAAACAACCGACCCGACATCTGACACCACGGTCTTTCCGATGCAGCAGAGAGTGATAGCCGCATACCGCGAGCTGGCTGCAAAGAACAATATAAAGATAATCGCCTCGAACGACGTGCATTTCATAATGCAGGACGAGGCCGAGGCTCATGACAGGCTCATCTGCCTGAACACCGGAAAGGACATCGATGATCCCAAACGGCTTCGCTATACAAAACAGGAGTACCTCAAGAGCGGCGAGGAGATGCAGGCGATCTTCGCGGACATGCCCGAAGCCGTGAGCAACACGCTCGAAATAGCCGCCAAGGTGGAGTATTACAAGCTCAACAGCGAACCCATCATGCCGGATTTTTCAATGCCGCCTGAATTTTCAGACAAGGATGAGTACCTGAGGCACCTGACAATGAAGGGGGCTGCGGAGAGATGGGAGACAATCTCCCCTGAACTTCAGGCACGCATTGACTTCGAGCTGTCAGTGATAAAAAACATGGGTTTCCCGGGATACTTCCTTATAGTGCAGGATTTCCTCCGGGCGGCACGCGAAATGGGCGTATGGGTAGGCCCGGGGAGGGGTTCTGCCGCGGGCAGCGTGGTTGCATATTCGCTTCGTATCACTGACATTGACCCTATTAAGTATAACCTCCTGTTCGAGAGGTTCCTCAACCCTGACCGCATCTCGATGCCTGATATTGACATTGACTTCGATGAGGACGGACGCGAGAAGGTGCTGCGGTACGTGGTTGAGAAGTACGGTCATGACCGGGTGGCGCACATAATCACCTTCGGCACAATGGCCGCCAAGATGGCTATCAGGGATGTGGCAAGAGTTCAGAAACTGCCTCTGCCGGAAGCCATCAGGCTGACCAAGCTTGTGCCGGATAAGCCCGGCACCACCCTGGCCTCAGCCTACGAGGAAGTTCCTGAACTGCTGAAGGAGAAGGATTCAAAAGAGCCGCTTGTGGCCCAGACACTCAAGTATGCAGAGGTGCTCGAGGGAAGCATCAGGCAGACCGGGGTGCATGCCTGCGGCATCATAATCACCAGGGATGACCTGTGCGAATACATACCCATCTGTACGGCAAAGGATACAAACCTCTACGTGACCCAGTACGAGGGCAACCATGTTGAGTCCGTAGGTCTTCTCAAGATGGACTTCCTGGGGCTGAAGACGCTCTCCATCATGAAGGACGCCGTCGAAAACATCAGGAAATCAAAGGGTGTCACAATCGATCTCCAGACCCTGGAACTCGAGGACAAACGCACCTATGAGCTCTTCAGCAACGGCGAGACCACAGGTGTGTTTCAGTTTGAATCGGTGGGGATGAAGCGCTACCTCCGCGAGCTGAAGCCAAACCACTTCGGAGACCTGATAGCCATGAACGCACTCTACCGTCCCGGGCCGATGGACTACATACCTCAGTATATCAGGCGCAAACACGGAAAAGATAAGATCGTCTACGAGGTGCCGGCCATGGAAAAATTCCTTAAGGAGACATACGGCATCACGGTCTACCAGGAGCAGGTGATGCTTCTCTCACAGGAACTGGGCGGATTCACAAAGGGCCAGGCCGACTCGCTGCGCAAAGCGATGGGCAAGAAGAAGCGTGACATCATGGACCGTATGAAGGAGCAGTTCATCGAAGGCTGCCGGGTGAACGGCTATGACCAGAATACAATAAACAAGATCTGGACCGACTGGGAGTCATTTGCCGAATACGCATTCAACAAATCGCACTCCACCTGCTACGCGCTCATCGCCTACCAGACAGGATACCTCAAGGCGAACTACCCCGCGGAGTTCATGGCCGCCGTACTGAGCCGCAACATCAGCGACATAAAGAAGATCACTGTAATGATGGAAGAGACCCGGCGCATGGGGATTGAAGTGCTGGGACCAGATGTGAATGAGAGTCTCCTTCAGTT
>CAZHAI010000065.1:0-9249 GCA_964530645.1 uncultured Rikenella sp.
GCATGAGCCGCAACAACAAGCTTCCTTGCATCAACGATCTCTACTGGATACCCGGTGGCAATCCCGATCTTTCTCCTGAAAGCTCCACGGGAGGAGAAGCCTCATGGTCCTTCCTCAGAGTGACGCCGGCTGGTGCACGCCACAGCCTTGATCTGACCTTCCACGCCTCTGCAGTCAGCAATTTGATACAGTGGATGCCCGGATCGGCGGGATTATGGTACGCGGAAAACGTCAGGGACGTGAATATAGCCGGTGCGGAAGCCAGGGCCGGAACCGGACTGACTCTCCGCAACTGGAAACTGCAGGGCCTGCTCAACTACGCCTTCACCCGCTCAGTAATAGCTGAATCGGACTTTGTTGCCAACGACAGGTCAGTGGGCCGCCAGCTGATCTATGCCCCGCTCAATCATGCAAACCTGAATATCAGCGCCACCCGCAAATGGTTCAGAACGGGCATGTCAGCAGCCTGGGAAAGCAGGCGCTTTACAACCTCCGACAACAGCGAGTGGTTGCCATCCGCCTTTATGGCTGACCTCTGTGCCGGAGCAGATTTCCGTACCGGAGCGGTCGGAGTGAAAACGGAGGTTGCCGTCAGCAACATCCTCGGAACTGCCACCGAAAGTGTCCGCAATTATCCAATGCCCCTGAGAACTTTCAAAATCAAACTCACCCTGACCTGGTCAGATAATCAGAAAAAACATGAAACTACCGATTAAGATCTCTGTCATCCTTGCACTTTTATTTGCAGCATCATGTGAATCCCACGATGATCCCCCCATTTACCCGGATGGAGACGGGTTCTTCATACTGAATGAGGGCAAATATCTGGATGGAAACGGATCGGTCTCGTTTTACAATACTGAGACCAAAGAAATATACAATGATCTTTTCAGCGCTGCGAACAACAGGGCTCTTGGCGATATTCCATCCTTCCTGGCAGTTGACGGTGACAGGGGTTTCATAGTTGTAAACAACTCAGGGACAATTGAAGCAGTCAACATACGCACTATGGAAAGTATGGGTACAATAACCGGTCTGGACTCTCCGCGGCAGATGGTTATCAGCGGGAGAAAAGGCTATGTAAGCAGCCTGAATTCTGAAAAGGTGACTGTGGTTGACCTCGACAAAATTGAAATATCGGGCTACCTGGATATCGGATCTTCATCCGAGGCAATAGCAATCACCGGCGGCAGGCTCTTCTCAGCGCACTGGTCCGGAGGCAGCAGCATTGTCGTAAGCGATCTTACATCAGGTAATGTAATCACATCCATCACAACAGGACTGGAGCCGGAAAGCATGGTTCTCGACAAAAACGGAAAGCTGTGGGTTCTGTGCACCGGGGGATGGATGGGAGAGGAGATACCCAGTATAGTAAGGATCAACACTGTCACGCTGGAAAAGGAGGAGGATCTTTTCTTCAGGACAGTTGATGACAATCCCTCATCCCTTCGGTCCAATGCTGCCGGAGACACCCTCTTCTACCTTGATGAGGGTGTAAGGAGGATGCCGGTGACGGCAGCAACACTTCCCATGGAGGCATTCATACCTGAAGCTGACAGGCGCTTCTACAGGTTGCTTGTCTCTTCCGGAGGCCTCATAGCTGTCACGGACGCAAAAGATTACATGCAGAAGGGGGATTTTGTGTTGTATGACCGCCGGGGGCAGCTCCTTGATACTGAGCAAGCCGGAATCATACCTGGTTTTATGCTCCATATGCAGGATTAATCACTTTTTGACTAATTTTAAGCGGTAATAAGAAGGAATTGAAGGGAAGAACACTCATATTCATCCTCGGTATACTTTTCCCGGTATTGATTTTCGGCCAGCCTGAGTTCCCTGTCGGAAATCCGCTATTCCCGGAGATCGAGGGGTGGCATGAAATCGCCGTTGATCCTGAGCACGCTGAAGCCATGCGTGCTGTGGAACAGGAAAAGGGCCAGCCATGGCAGTTTGCCATCCCGGTTGATGTATCCCTGAATCCTCTCAATTCCGGTTTCATTGTTAATAACGGCAGCGAGACGGTGTGGGTGTTGCCAGTATCGTCCAAGGGAGCCTTATCTCTCAACCTGATCCTTTCTCCCTATAATCTGCCTGATGGGGCATATGTCTATATTTATGACCTGGAACGGCAGATTGTCAGAGGTGCCTTTACCGGCGAGAGCTCCGGAATGACCCGGTCCATGCCGGTAATGCCGCTGCCCGGAGAAAGGCTTGTCCTTGAATGTCATTTCCCCGGGAAGGGCATCCCTGCCAACGCCATTGGAGTGAGGCAGGTGGCTCATGATTTCGCAGGTTTCTTCGGTCCTGATGGTGTCAAGGACCTCTACTTCGGCAGGTCGGATGCATGTGAGGTGGACCTCAATTGCTCAACCAATCCAAATTACATAAGATCCTCACGTTCAACGGTCCGGCTCCTTGTAGCAGGCTCCGAACTGTGTACGGGAGTGCTTGTCAACAACACCGGGAACGAATACAAGGCCTATGTCCTTACTGCCAACCACTGCATTGAAACCATCGAGCAGGCTCAAAACACCATATTCGTTTTCAACTATAAGAGCCCGTGGTGCGACGGGCCGGACATATCAAACATGTACTCACTGACCGGCTCTCTCCTAAGGGCAGAAAACCCTGATATCGATTTTTCCCTTGTGGAGCTTGCCCAGTTTCCTTCAATGGTCTTCAGGCCTTTTTTCTCGGGGTGGGATATAACAACCACAATGCCAATCAATACCTATTCGGTCCATCACCCTGAAGGCGATGTCATGAAAATCACACTTGACGACAACCCTCCGCTATCAGCATCATACCCGGTCCAGGGATTCGTTGCAAACGGTTTCTGGCGTGTGCTGAGGTGGGAGACGGGGACCACGGAGCCGGGTTCATCGGGAGGGCCATTATATGATCAGAATGGCAGGCTGCGCGGGACTCTCACAGGAGGAGGCGCCACATGCACCGATCCGTCAAACGACTATTTTGCGAAGATATCAAGGATGTTCACAATTACATCAATACCTTCCAGCCACCTGAGCCCGTGGCTTGATCCTTCAAACCTTGGAGCCACTGTCGTTAACGGTCGTGATCCGTATGGCTACAACCTTTCCAGATCAGACACTCTTGGCGGCTACCCCTCTTCCGACCCGGGCGCTTCAGAAACCTACTCCTCCCCAGGTTGGGGGCTGTCAACAGGAAACAATTCTGACGGTCTTGTGAGATATGCAGAGTACATTCCCTTCACCGGTACTGGCGAGATTGCCTGGCTACGGATGCAGGTAACAGCTTCTGCGAGTCTCTCAACGGCTGATTCGGTGAGGTTCTACATCTGGAGCGGCGGAGCACAGCCGGGAGCCATCGTGGCATCGAGGAAGCTCAGGCTGGCAGAGACCCGGGGCGGACAGTTGCTTGAGGTCGATTTCGGCAGGACCATAAAGGTCACGGGGCCATTCTACGCCGGTTATGCCGTTTTCTACAGGAATCCGCTCAACCAGCCGCAGCCGCAGTTTGCAGTGGCACATTCTGTTCCGTGGCCCACTTCTGCGCAGAATACAGCATTTTTCAACGACGGATCGGCATGGAAACCCTTTACATTACATCCTTCTTACCCCCTGTCCGTTTCGCTGGGGATCAGCGGGGTGATGGTTGAAAACTCGGTGCTGAACACCCTGGAAGACCCCGGGCAGGGGTCAGCGTATCTGGAAGTTTTCCCAAACCCGTTCAGCAGCGGTATTAATTTCAGGATGGAAATTGGTGTAGAGGAAGTCACTCTGACGATCTACGATAACATTGGCAGGGTGGTGTCGGCCGCCGAGTACCAGAATGTATTTCCCGGGGTTCTGCCTGTCGACCTCCCGGGGCTGGCTCCTGGCGTCTATCATTACGGCCTGCGGGCAGACACGGCCTTTTATTCAGGCTCTATCATAAAGACCGATTAGCAGTGAGCAGGATCATACCGTTTATTATTTCAGCGGCGCTTCTGATCAGCTCATGCCGCCACGGAGGCAATCCTCCGGCTGCCGCACATTCCCCAGTCGACATTTTGAACGTCTCAGGCAGACTCAAACTCGAAAAGGTGGATGGTGCCACCAGGGTCACGGTGACAAACCCATGGCAGAATTCAACCGGAAAAGAGCTGATATGGTACCTTGTGCCGCGTGACTCCGCTGTTCCACAGGACGCAGGTGAAGATCAGATTATCCGTGTCCCGGTCAGCCGGGTCGTTTGCATGTCAGTCACTCATATTGCGATGCTGCGGGCTCTTGACGCCGGAAATGTGATAGTGGGCATTTCCGGATCATCGCTTGTATATGATTCCGTGATTCGCGAAGGGATCCGCAGTGGCCGGATCAGGGATGTAGGCTATGAGGGAAACCTGAACAGGGAGCTGATCATCTCACTCAATCCTGACCTGCTCATGGCATACGGTGTAGCAGATCCCTCCTCCGGCAGCACGGCAAGGCTGGCAGATGCAGGAGTGAAGGTATTCTACAATGCCGACTACCTGGAGGAAGACCCCCTTGCCAGATGTGAGTGGCTGAGGCTTTTCGGCATTCTTACGGGGAAGGAGCAGATGGCAGACAGTATTGTCAGCAGTGTTTCAGAGACCTACGGAGATCTTGTTGCACTTGTCAGAGCTTCGCCCGGCAGGAAGCCCGCTGTGATGCTGGGTTCCCCCTGGGAGGATGTGTGGTATATTTCGCCAGGTAACTCGTACATCGGCCGGCTGATTGAAGATGCCGGCGGACATTATATTTACAGTGACATGACCCGTGCTCATTCGGTGCCTTTGTCTGTCGAGTCAGTGTTCCGCAAGGCGGAGGATGCAGATATATGGATCAATCCCGGAACTGCTGACAGGCTGTCAGATATACTTTCCGGAGATCAAAGGATGGCTTCACTTCGCCCGTTCAGGGAGGGCAATGTTTGGAATAACCGCAGGAGGATAACTGCCGATGATGGAAATGACTACTGGGAGAGTGCCGTGGTAAGGCCTGATCTGCTGCTCAGGGACCTGGTATCCATCATTCGCCCGGAACTTTTGCCCGGCCACGTGCAATATTATTACAGGAAGCTGGAATGAGTGCCGCAAGAACAAGGATTGTTTTGTCACTTTCAGGACTTGCTCTGCTGATGGTATTACTCTTCATGGCGGATCTGCTTCTGGGAAGCACGCATCTGAATTTCACAGATGTGATTGCAGCGCTCTTCGGGAAAGGTGATCCGGGTAACGAGATTATTGTAATGCAGTTCCGTCTTCCAAAGGCGATAACTGCCGTTCTGGCCGGGGCAGCAATGTCGGTCAGCGGCTTGCTTATGCAGACCCTGTTTCGCAATCCACTTGCCGGCCCAGACGTACTCGGTGTAAGCTCAGGCGCCGGACTTGGCGTTGCACTGACGCTGCTAACCCTCACACCGCTCTTCACCCTGCCTGCCGGCAGCCTGCTTGCAGGATGGGGTATGATACTTGCGGCGTGGGCCGGAGCGGGTGCCGTGATGCTGATAATCATGGCAGTGTCAGCGCGGATGCGTGATATAATGACCGTGCTTATTGTTGGACTGTTGCTGGCCAGCGCCATATCAGCCGTGGTGAGTCTGCTTCAGTATTTCAGCAATGAGGCGATGCTCAGGACTTATGTCATATGGACTATGGGCAACCTGGGTAACATTTCATATCCACAGATAAGGGCCCTGTCGCTGGCAACGGCAGCCGGCCTGATTATCGCGTTTATAATGGTCAAACCGCTGAACGCCATGCTCATGGGAGAGACATTCTCGAGAACTGTAGGGGTGAAGATGCAGAGAACACGCATAATCCTGCTTGCGTCGGCCAGTATTCTTGCAGGCAGCGTCACAGCCTTCTGCGGTCCGCTTGCATTCATCGGCGTGGCTGTTCCTCATATTGCGAGGCTGATCTTCGGTACAACCGACCACCGTACACTCATGCCCGGTGTGGCAGTGTGCGGAGCGGTGATTATGCTCCTCAGTGACATCATATCGAATGCCCCGGGAGGCGGGCATATAATTCCGGTGAACACGGTCACGTCGCTGGTCGGAATCCCCGTCGTGCTATGGATTATCCTTGGAAAGACCGGACTTGGGAGGAAATTCTGATGGGAAGGAATGAGTTCATAGCAGAAACCGCAGACCTGGAAATAGGATACCGCAACCGTGACAGGGTCTTCAGGGTGATGAAGGGCCTCTCCCTTAAAGCGCGCCGTGGCGAGCTGGTGGCCTTGATAGGCAGGAACGGTACCGGAAAGAGCACTCTTCTCCGGACCCTGACAGGGCTTATTCCGCCCCTCGGTGGCAGGATAATGCTGGATGACAACGCGCTGAACAGCATAAGCTTATCCCTGCTGCCAAGGATAGTCAGCTTTGTATCCACCGAACCGGTGGCGATGCACAACATAAAGGTCCGTGATGTGGTCTCACTGGGTCGCTTCCCGTACACAAACTGGATCGGGACACTTTCTCCGGCAGATGAGGAGGCAGTAAATAACGCCATGGAGGCAACCGGCCTGGCCGGGCTTGCAGGAAGAAGCATAGACGGCATCTCCGACGGTGAGAGGCAGCGCACGCTGATAGCCCGTTCGCTGGCTCAGGACACGGGGCTGCTTGTAATGGATGAGCCCACAGCCTTTCTTGATCTGCCGTCAAGGTACGGGATAGTCAGCCTGCTGCGCAAACTGACGCGGGAAAAGGATAAATGCGTCATCTACTCCACGCATGACCTTGATACTGCTATCAATGAGGCAGACAGGATCTGGTTGATGACAGGTGATGGTGTCGTTGAGGGAGCGCCTGAGGATCTGATGCTCACCGGACAGCTTGCCAGGGCCTTTGAGAGCCCGCTGCTCTCATTCAGTCTCGCTGACGGAACCTTCAGCTTCATAAGGAGCAGGCAGACAGGCATTGCACTGGAGGGGAAAGGCAAGGCGGCAAAACTAACAGCCAGGGCACTGGCAAGATGCGGTTATACGCCAGATCCCCAGGCGCTCCTCACCGTTAAGGTATCTGAAAGTGCAGGGGAGACGGAATGGACAGTAACGGACGGTGCCAATGTGAAGATATACGGATCACTCTATGATCTTGTCACAGGCCTGCCTTCAGGTGATCAGTGAGCCGTGAACCTGCGGTATGTTTCGATGAAAGAGGCTATATCCCCGACAGCCAGCCGCTTTGCAATTATCTTCTTGTCGCGGTCAAGTATATAGATCATCGGTGTGGATTCAACATTGTAATAAAAATCGAATTTGCTCATCCTCTGAGGATCCCATCCGTTAATCCAGGTCAGTCCGTGTTCAACGATGTATTTCTCCCACTTTTCCCTGTCATGCTGGGTACAGACCGCAAAGACCTCGATACCGCTGGCTTTGTTCTGATCATAAAATTCCTTCAGCATAGGGGTGGCCTCCTTGCAGTGCCCGCAGTCAGGCTCCCAGAAGTAGACAACAGTGAACTCAGCCTCCACATCATAGAGAGAAACATAATGTCCCGCAAATGACCCCATGAGCAGCTCTGTGGCCTTGGTGCCTATCAGATTGGGTCTCAGCCGTTCTATTCTGCCCTTCAGGTCTGTCAGATATTCCTCCGAAGCCCATGGGGCCTTTCCGGCCAGGTAAACCCGGTCTGCAATGTGCACAACAACGGCATCGTGACCCATTATCTCACTGGAAGCATATTTGTTCATTAGCCAAACTGCAACATATTGAAAGACATCATCATTGGCGGAGCTCCTCTCCAGAAGCCGGTCGGTCTCCCTGTTGATTGAATCCGGCATCTGTATTACAACCTGCCTGAAAAACTGGTCCAGCCTCCCGCCGAGAACAGGGCTGCGTATGAGGCCGGGTTCGGTGAAATCAATATTGTCAAAGAAATGATCCTTGTAATATATGTATGACAGCAAACGCTTCACAGAATCAGGATTGTGAGTGCCCGGGGGCACCGAAGGGGTTGGGGTCTCCACCGGTATCACTGACCTGGCGATGGCGCCAAGCAGGGTGCCCCTGTTTGAATCAGCTGTCTCTCTGAGGTACTTTTTCATATTGGCCTCGTGTTCCGTAAGCTCTTTCCTGATTGTTGCCGCCTCAGGGCTGCCCTGCTGAACACCGTTCAGCCTGCCGCTGATCTTCATCGCCTCCTCCTGAAGTGACTTCCATTTCCTCTGGTAAGCAAGAAACCGGCTGTTTTCCTCCGAACCGTTGAATGCAAGCGTTGCTGCCGGGTCATTCCTGTCAAAGTGAATATCGAAATACTGATCCTTCCCCAACAGGAATTCGAAGAACTGATTATCCGGAAGGACAATCATGTATACTCCCTCAGGAAGGATCTCGCCAGCGGAAAACCGGCCTTTCCCTTCTGAATCAGTGATCAGGCTGTCTTTTACATACTGCTGACTGCCAACGTGGTATGCAAGTCTTATTTTTGTGTCCGGACCTGCTTTTGCCATTATGGAAATCGAGTGACCGGTCTGTCCGGTGATTCTGCCCGGAAGAAGGGCAAGGATTACAATTAACAGCAGGGCTGCATATCTGATTTTCATATACGGATCTCTTTCAAAAATGAGCTGTTACAATTTTCCTGCCAATCAGTGGTCCATGTCGATCCGGAGTATCTCAGCATATCCGGCATTCGTGATTACTGCCTTCAGAACAAAATTGAACCTGTTCAGGTCAGTGCAGAGGAAGAAGTCGGTCGGAGGGCTGAATTCAAGGTTTTCCGGCTTGAAAAACCTGCTGCCCGACCCTGTTCTCAGGGCTTCTGCTTCGTGTGTGATATCAGTCTCCACCCCCTGAAGGAGGTCCCTTATGTAGCGGGCACATAGCAGGTCTTCCCCGGCAGGTTCGGCAGCCCTGTATCCCATCGCAACGAGTGTTACCTGCTCAGGTTTGAGCATCGAGATGTAAGAGGCCACTGCGCCTGCATTCACCAGTCCGGCTCCGAGTATCTCAGAGGCTCCCTTCGCATTTATTATGCCACGGGTACCTGCGGTAGTGCAATGGATCATCGTCTTGCCTGAAAGGCTGCCAGTAAGCATCTCAGTGGGGCTGTTGCCAAAGTCAAATCCCGCTGGTTTTTTTTCATCCTGTTCACCTGCAATAATTACATTTGCCTTCAGTTTATCTTTTAGTGCAAATGCCTCTTCGGGGGTTGCAACGTCCAAAAGGCGGCTGATACCGCTGTCGAAGGCATAGCATGCGGTGCTGAAGGCCCGGAAGACATCGATTATAACCGTCACTCCCTGAGCCTCCTGCG